>JAAXUP010000010.1 GCA_013335935.1 Eubacteriaceae bacterium
CGGCCACGGACATTCTGAGAACAGATGTCACTTCGTCTATAGGAAAAGGATATAATTACAATTACTGCGGCTATCGTGCAACACTTCCTGTGACAGCCATGACCCAAAACGGGACCTACAAGATATCTCTGGAGTTTAAAGCAGGAGGCTTCGTAAAAGAAGTAGGGGTGAACTATCCCTCTTCAGCTGGGTTAGCTTCAATACCAAGTAAGGTAGTGGGTAGCAAGCTTTATCAGCTTTCCTGGACAGCACCGGGACTTCAGATAACAAGTTCCGATTACACTCCGAATGTAAAACAATATGTGGACAATGTGGTATGGAAAGACAATGCCCTCGAACTGACAGGGTGGATTACTCTCGAGGGTGTGAATCTGTCATCGGAAGCCAGTGTGGAGAAGAACATCCTGGTGAGAGACAGTGCAGGGAATGAACTTGGCAGGTATCTGGCGACGGATGTACTGAGAACGGACGTCACGTCAGCTTTCGGAAAAGGGTACAATTATAATTACAGCGGCTACACGGTAAGCCTTCCAATGACGGCTATGACCTCCGATGGAAACTACAGTATCTGTCTGGAGTTTAAATCAGGAGGATTCGTAAAAGAAGTGACGGTAAACTATCCGTCTTCCGCCCAGTTATCATCGATTCCCGGAAAAGTAGTGGGTGTGAAGCTGTACCAGCCGAAGTGGGCCACAACAGGATTCCAGATCGGGGTTAGTTCCCCAAAATATACGGTAATGCTGGATCCGGGACACGAAGGGAAGTATCCCTTTGATCCAGGCGCGGTAAACAGCACACTGAATATACTTGAATATCAGCTGAACAATCAGCTTGCTTCAAAAGTTGCTTCACAATTGACAGCAAATGGCTTTAAAGTCGTATACACCAGAAATCCTGACTTGCAGGCGGCAGCTTCACTGGAGCAGAGGGCAGACTTGGTTAATGAGGTAAAACCTGACCTGTTTATCAGCATCCATCACGACTCGTCAACAGTGAGTGCAAGCCGAGGTTTCAGCATACATTGGAGCAGCTACCGCTACAACCTTGACACTTCGGGACTTACAGTTTATCTTAGTGGTAAAGCCTATCCTTTTGTAAGACAATTTAAGCAGATTGAAAATTCCAAGGAAGAGACCTACATCGTTTATTTAGATGGTGGCTCTGAAAAAACCATGAATATTGACTCGGATATCGTTGTCAAGGATTCAACACTATGCAGTGCAGCCCAGGGGTCACAAAAATTCGCGAATATTCTTTATGGCTATCTGACACAGCTGGACTATATCGGACCTCGGACAAATCCGGTCAGCGACCATAATCTTTACGTAACAAGAGAAACGAACGTTCCTTCTGTATTGTTCGAAGGGGGATTCCTCTCAAATAATACCGAGGTACAACTCATTTCGAATTCAGCTAATCAAGATAAGTTTGCTGCAAAGGTCTCGGCTGCAGTAGTTGAATATTTCAAATAATATTAAGAGTCAGTCAGCCCTTCTTCGGGAGGGCTGTTCTTTCGTTTATAACAATACTTTTTGTTAGCTACTTCATTTAGCTGTTAAAAAATGCTATAATGAAATGTAAATTTGAATTTGGACTGTCAGAGACATAGATAATATCGCTTAAAATGATGAAAGAGAGGAACACAAATGAAAGGAATAATATTAGCCGGAGGATCCGGAACACGTTTGTATCCGTTAACAATGGTAACAAGCAAACAGCTCCTGCCTGTTTACGACAAACCGATGATCTATTACCCACTGTCAACACTGATGCTGGCAGGAATAAAGGACATCCTGATCATATCCACACCGGTGGATCTGCCAAACTTTGAGAAACTTTTAGGGGATGGAAGCCAATACGGAATAAACTTGTCCTATGCTGAACAGCCTTCGCCAGATGGACTAGCCCAGGCATTTATTATTGGTGAGGAATTTATTGGGAATGATGACTGCGCCTTGGTATTGGGAGATAATATTTTCTATGGCAACAACTTTGGAAAATTACTCAAGGAGGCTGCAGGAAATAAAGGGCGGGCGACCGTATTCGGTTATTATGTAGAAGATCCCGAGCGTTTTGGAGTTGTCGGATTTGATGAAAATGGCAAAGTACTATCGGTGGAAGAGAAACCCAAGGAGCCCCAGTCAAATTATGCCATTACAGGGTTGTATTTTTATGATAACAGCGTAGTGGAAATTGCAAAGTCGTTGAAGCCCAGCCCTCGTGGCGAACTTGAAATAACTGATTTAAATAGAGTCTATCTTGAAAAAGGAGATCTGGATGTTAAGCTTCTTGGGCGAGGATTTGCATGGCTGGATACAGGCACAATGGATGCTCTTCTGGAAGCTGGAGAATTTGTAAAACTGCTGGAAAAAAGGCAGGGGATAAAGATTGCCGCCTTGGAGGAGATTTCATATTCCAACAAATGGATCACCAAGGATCAGTTGTTGGAATCCGCACGTAAATATGGGAAATCACCCTATGGACATTATTTAAGTAAAGTCGCCAAAGGAAAAATCAAGTATTAAAAAGAAGGTGCTAATTTGAAAATAATCCTTACAGATATTGAAGATCTCCTCATCCTCGAGCCTAAGGTGTTTGGAGATCACAGAGGCTGGTTCATGGAGACCTACTCCAGCAAAACCATGACTGAGAATGGAATAGACAGGGAGTTCATTCAAGATAATCATTCCTTGTCCGCACAAAAGGGAACCCTTCGAGGACTGCATTTTCAGAATGCTCCAAAAGCCCAGACTAAACTTGTCCGATGTACCAGAGGAAAGATTTTGGATGTTGCGGTGGATCTGCGAAAAAGCTCGCTTACTTATAAGAAGTGGTTCTCGGTTGAACTGTCGGAAGACAATAAGAGGCAGCTCCTTGTTCCAAAAGGATTTGCCCATGGGTTTCTGACACTGACAGATGACGCGGAAGTGCAGTATAAGGTTGACGAATATTATTCACCGGATTGCGACCGGAGCATTCGCTATGACGATCCGGAATTAGCTATCCTTTGGGGAAGCATTCAACCAATCCTGTCAGATAAAGATTTGAACGCGCCATATTTAGCAGATAGCGATGTGAATTTTTAAGATAAAGAAAGAGGGTATACTGTGAAAATTTTAGTAACCGGCGGAGCCGGATTTATCGGAAGTAATTTCGTTTATTATCTATTAAAAAAATATCCTGAATATAAAGTTGTTTGTCTGGATATGCTGACTTATGCGGGGAATCTGGAAACCCTGGAGGACGCTTTAAAGAATGAGAATTTTACTTTTGTTAAAGGCGATATCACGGACAGAGATTTTGTTTTTGATCTTTTTTCCAGCGAAGGGTTTGATGTTATTGTCAATTTTGCCGCGGAGTCCCATGTGGACAGATCCATCGAAGATCCCGGTGTATTCCTGAAGACCAATATTTTAGGCACTCAGGTGTTGATGGATGCTTCAAGGGAATACCCTGTAAAAAGATTTCACCAGGTTTCCACAGACGAGGTCTATGGAGATCTTCCCCTGGATCGGCCTGAACTTTTCTTTGTGGAGGATACCCCTTTGCATACATCTTCACCCTATTCTGCTTCCAAGGCCTCAGCAGATCTCCTGGTGCTTTCTTATTTCAGGACCTTCAAACTTCCTGTGACCATCTCCAGGTGTTCTAACAATTATGGTCCTTATCACTTCCCGGAGAAGCTTATTCCTTTAATGATTTCCAGAGCCTTGAAAGATGAAAGCCTTCCGGTATATGGGAAAGGTGAGAACGTACGGGACTGGTTGTATGTGGAGGATCATTGCTCTGCCATCGATCTTATCATTCATAAGGGCAGGGTTGGGGAGGTTTACAATATCGGCGGTCATAATGAGCGTACCAATCTGCAGGTCGTAAAAACGATCCTTGCGGAGCTGGGTAAGCCGGAGTCCCTTATCCACTACGTCACAGACAGGCCAGGACATGACATGAGGTATGCCATCGATCCAACGAAAATAAAAGAAGAACTTGGCTGGGAACCTGAAACCAAGTTTGATGATGGAATAAAGTTAACCGTTAAATGGTATCTAGAACATAAATCCTGGTGGGAAAATATCCTCAATGGAGAATACCAGAATTACTTTGATAAAATGTATCAAGACAGATAAGGAGAAGCCATGAAGGTATTGGTTACAGGTGTCAACGGACAACTTGGTCATGATGTGCTGGAGAGATTAAAGGCTCAGCAAATAGAATGTCTGGGTGTCGGAAGGCTTGAATTCGACTTGACAAACGAAAAAGAGACGGAGGAATTTATCCTTGGTTATCATCCCCAGGCGGTGATCCACTGTGCCGCTTATACCGCTGTGGATCAGGCTGAAATTGAAAAAGAACTTTGCACCACTGTCAATGTAATTGGAACCGGTGCCATCGCACGGGCTTGCAGGAAGATCGATGCTAAGCTGATTTACATCAGTACAGATTATGTTTTTAATGGCAGAGGTGAAGTTCCTTTTGAAACGGATGTTCAGCCCTTGCCTATAAATTATTATGGAAAGACTAAGTTTGAAGGCGAGCTGGAAGTAAAAAAAGTGATGGAAAAATATTTTATTATCCGCACATCCTGGGTGTTTGGCTGCAATGGAAATAATTTCGTTAAGACCATGCTCAGACTGGGTAAGGATAAAAAAGAGCTGAGTGTTGTCTCGGATCAGGTTGGTTCACCTACTTACACTTGGGATCTGGCAAAATTGATCGTGGAAATGGTTGTTACAGAGAAATATGGGATATATCATGGAACCAACGAAGGATACTGCAGCTGGTACGAATTTGCCTGTGAAATTTTCCGCCAGACGAAGTTGGATGTTAAGGTAATTCCCATAAAATCCGAGGATTACCCAACAAAAGCCGTAAGGCCCAAAAATTCCAGACTATCCAAGGATAAGCTGGAAGCAGAAGGCTTTAACAGGTTGCCTGCGTGGCAGGATGCTCTCAGGAGGTACCTGCTTGAAATCTAAAGTCAGTATAATCATACCCGTCTATAATACGGAAAAATATATCAGTAAATGCATTGATTCAATAATGGGTCAAGCATTTACTGATTTTGACTTGATTCTGGTAAATGATGGTTCAACTGACAATAGCGGGAAAATTTGTAACAACTATGCCTCGGAAGATGACAGGATCAGCGTCATTCATAAACCAAATGGAGGCCAGTCGAGCGCTAGAAATGCGGGTCTGGCTATTGCCAAGGGGGAGTATATCAGCTTTATCGATAGTGACGACTGGATCGATCCTGATTTTTATTGTACTTTGGTAGAATATGCAGACTCAAATCGTGCGGATATCGCTGCATGCAATTTGTATGTTGTAAATCAATGGGATCAAATCCGTCCATTTACACCTGATGCCAAGAGTAAAATTTACAGTAGAGCTGAAGCTGTTGAAGAAATATTCTCGAATAGGATCCTGACCTTCAGTCCATGCAATAAAATATACAGAAGGCATATATTTGAAAACTTGAGATTTGATCAGGATATCATTTTAGAAGACATGGACATAGCCTACAAAATCATTCATAGAGCAAATAAAATTGTGTACCTGGAACAACCGCTCTATTATTACAGATATAATAACGAAAGTACCTTGAGAAAGAAATTCACGTTGAAACGGATTGATGAGTACGAGGTTAAGAAACGAATGTACGAATTTTATCTGAAGAATTATCCTGAGTTAGCAGATCAAGTATATCTTGAATTGTTATTAACAGGGATTAACTTATACAGACTGGTCAGCATACATCATCGGAATAAATTGCAGCAATATCAATATTTAATTGAATTCGACAGAAAAATTTTAAGGCGGCTTCTTACAAATAGCCGGTTAAAAATAAAGAAGAAAATCGAAGGGTGCTGGATTTTAATTTCTCCAAAAATTAGCATCTGGATTTTGAATAGTAAAGATCGGATCAGAAAACTGGTTTATTTGATCAAGGCAATTAAGAAAACGAAAGCAAAAATATGGAAGTAATTGATATGGAGATTTTATTATGAATGTTAATCAAAGAAAAGTTGGCGTGATCCTTTCATATGTGTCGCTGATCCTTTATGCACTTGTAGGTTTTTTTTATGTGCCTTTATTACTTAAATATTTAGGAAAAAATGAATATGGATTATTTCAGCTTATGGGATCATTAGTTGCTTATTTTGCCGTTATGGATTTCGGGTTGTCCTCAACAGTTGTAAAATATTATTCTGAGTTTGATGCAAAAGGGGATCATGAAGGATTGGAGAATACCCTGGGATTGGCAAAACGAATATATTATATCCTGACATTAATTGTACTGGTCATGGGTGTGGTAGTTTATTTTAATATTGAAAGCATCTTTCAATCCTCTTTGAGCGTTTATGAAATTGATGAATCAAAAAAAATCTTTGTATTACTGATCGTAAATTTTGTAATCACATTGTTGACAAATATTTATACATCCATTATCATGGCAAATGAAAAATTTATATTTATTCGGGTTTTGGCCATATTTCAAACCATGCTGCAGCCCTTTGTTATTGTAGCCTTGATTATGATGTACCCTAAAGCGTTGACAGTTGTGTTGATACAAACAGTCTTTAATTTAATTGTAGGCATTATTAAATATTTTTATTCGGAATATATGCTAAAACAAAAAATGGCAGTTCACTATGTGGATAAAAAAATACTAAAAAGCATGCTGACTTTTGCGTCCAGCGTTTTTTTAGTCAGCATTGTGGATCAGGTCTTTTGGAAAAGCAATCAGATCATTCTGGGAATAATCTCGGGAACTTCTGTAGTTGCGGTATATTCAGTTGCTGCACAAATCTATATGAACTATACACCGCTGTCCACTGTCATACAAGGGGTTTTTCTTCCCCGGATCACGAAGCTTGTAGCCGGTCGAGTAGACAAAAAGGAATTGTCAGATTATTTTATTCGAATTGGAAGAATCCAATATGTCATTCTTCTATGCGTGTTATTAGGATTTTTTATTTTTGGCAAGGAATTTATTGCAATATGGGTGGGGAAAGATTACATGTCGGCTTACTGGATTGCCTTGATCATCATGGTACCCTTTACTATTGATTTGATCCAAAATCTTGGACTAACCATACTCCAAGCCAAAAATCTGTATGGTTTTCGAGCAAAAGTATACCTGCTATCAGCAATTGGCAGCATTATTTTAGCGGTTATTCTTAGCAAGAAATATGGGGCGGAAGGAGCGGCTTTCGCAACAGGTTTGATGATGCTGATCGCCAATGGTTTAGTCATGAATATCTTTTATTATAAAATAGTCGGGATCAATATTCCGGAATTTTGGCTTCAAATATTCAAGATAACCCTCCCAGGGTGTATCCCGATTCCTTTAAGTTTTATGTTGAAAAGACTATATCCGATAAATAATTTTTCGGGTTTGCTTATTGAAGGACTGATATATGTTTTTGTTTATCTGGGCAGTATATGGGTTTTGGGATTGAATGATTATGAAAAAAATCTACTGATTAAACCATTAAAGAAAATAATTAATAAATAAGCCCTGTGTGACTGATTGTATCTACTGTCAGTCACACAGGGCTATCATTTTCATTTTATGCAGAGGTCAATTTCGGTCTATTCGATTGCTAATTTCCTGTAAAGCATCAGAGGGTTCATATTCCTCATTTTCATAAATGAACTGGTGGAGATGGCGTGCGTTGTCAACTAACGTGTCTGGCAATAGATAGGATATTTCGCTGATCATCGCAGATCGGATATAATCGTCAGTTGGAAGACGGGTGCCTTCCAAAGTTCTCGTTCCCGAGGTAAATACCTGTGTTCCCAGGCTAATGATCTCTCCACGGGTAAGACTGGTTTTTACATAAGGGAGTATGCTGTCTGCGAAAGCGATGGTAGTTTTTAAGGACTTTTCGGTTATGATCTTGTTAAATAGTTGTTCAAGGACACTCCGCTGCCGTTCCGTCCGTTCGTAGTCGCCATTTCCGACTTTTCTTATTCTGCTGTAAGCTACCGCTTGACGTCCATCCATATTGTAGGTTCCAGGAGAAGAGATGCGATCTGAATAAGTACCTCCAAGGTAGCCGTTCAATGCATTCAGAGAATCATTAAACCCCTTAACCTCATAATCCTTCAGTTCGATTTCAACGCCTCCGACAGCATCGACGATTTTTTCAACCGCTTCAAAATCCACAACCACATAATCAGTGATATTCATATCAAAATTTAAATTTAATGTTTTGATGGAAAGCTCTGGTCCGCCAAGAGCGTAGGAACTGTTGATCTTATTGTAACCATGATCAGGGATTCTTGCATAAGTATCCCGCATTACTGATGTGATCTTGATTTTTTTATTCTCTGGATCAATAGTGGCAATCATGATGGTATCAGCTAAGGACTCGGAGTAATCGTCATCCCGGGTATCGATACCGAACAGAGCGAGGTTCGTCAGTTTATAATCGATCTTTGCCAGATCTTTGTTTACATATAATTCTTCTTCATTGTTTGTGATTTCCTCGGTATTGACCTTACCTAAAAAATGATTAAATAGGAAGAAAAATAACGAAGCGACAAGGATGACCATCGTGAAAAGTGCGATCAGTATCCTTCGGAGTCTCTTTTTTGGATTTTTTTTTCTTTTTCTTATTGGGGCTTCATTAGCCATTGAATCACCTGCCGAAATTTTTAATTTTTACTATCTCACGAGATCCACGCGACAAAGGTGCGGTCTCGTTAACCTCTTGATTATACCATTATAATGAAATATGTCAATATTGGTTATCTCAATGGAATGTATAATATGTAAAAAAATAGGTAAGTTCAGATACAATCAAACAAAAATTATTTACTTCATTTAATTAATGAAAGATGTTATAATGGATTGTAAAGTTTGAATATAGATTTGACAGAGATAAATGCTATCGTAGGATTACAATCTATAGCATTTATTTTATATTTCATGGTTAGCGAGGAGAATAGTTTATGAAAATATATACTCACCTTAAAAGATTGCTTGATATTGCATTATCCCTGGTGGGTCTTGTTGTACTAAGCCCGATTTATTTGATGATCATTATTTTGATTAAAATTGATTCCAAAGGCCCGATTCTCTTTAAGCAGAAAAGAATTGGAAGGTATAAAAAAGAATTCTACATCCTGAAGTTCAGGTCCATGAAAATGGAAACACCCAACGACATGCCGACACATCTGCTTTCCGACCCGGAAGCATATATTACCCGGGTAGGTAAAATTCTAAGGAAGACCAGTCTTGATGAACTTCCTCAAATCATAAATATCCTAAAAGGGGATATGAGCATTGTAGGTCCAAGACCTGCGTTATGGAATCAGTACGACCTTATCGAAGAACGGGACAAATATGGTGCAAATGACATCGAGCCTGGACTTACAGGCTGGGCGCAGATCAATGGCCGGGATGAACTGCCTATTACAGTTAAAGCAAAACTGGATGGGGAATATACCCAAAACATAAGCTTTAAGTTTGATGTCTTGATATTTTTCAAGACGATTTTAAGCGTAGTGACAAGTAAAGGAATACGTGAAGGTGTTACAAGCCTGGAAGATAGTGTCGATTGATATAAGTCGAAATAAAAAAAATATGAAAAGTTAAAAAAGGTCAATAAAATGACTTTTTTAATTTTGTTGAGAGCATTGCAGGATAAGACCAAGGAGTTGATTATATGTTTAAGGAAAAAACGATATTGATTACCGGGGGTACCGGTTCCTTTGGGAATGCAGTCCTAAATAGATTTCTAAATACAGATATTGAAGAGATAAGAATCTTTTCAAGAGACGAAAAGAAGCAGGATGATATGCGGAAGTTATATAAGAATAACCGAATTAAGTTCTACATCGGTGACGTAAGAAACTACGATAGTGTCAAAGACGCGATGTTCGGTGTTGATTATGTCTTTCATGCAGCTGCCTTGAAACAGGTGCCTTCCTGTGAATTTTTCCCCATGGAAGCGGTTAGAACGAATGTCTTAGGTACGGATAATGTATTGAATGCTTCCATTCATGCTAATGTCAAAAAAGTGATTTGTCTGTCAACGGATAAGGCAGCCTACCCCATCAATGCCATGGGGATATCCAAAGCAATGATGGAGAAGGTATTTGTGGCTAAGGCCAGGACTGTGGAATCTGGGAAAACTATGATTTGCGGTACCCGATATGGAAATGTCATGGCTTCAAGAGGTTCGGTCATTCCCCTTTTTATCGATCAGATCAAAAGCGGACAGCCACTCACCATAACTGACCCTAATATGACAAGATTTCTCATGAGCCTTGAGGAAGCCGTCGAACTGGTTGTCTTTGCCTACAACAATGCCGAGGCTGGTGACATAATGGTCCAGAAAGCGCCGGCTAGTACGGTAGGGGATCTGGCACAGGCAGTAAAGGAAATTTTCAATGCTGATCATGAAATTAAGATCATCGGAACCAGACATGGAGAAAAGCTCTATGAGACCTTGCTGACGAAAGAAGAATATATCGTTGCACAGGATATGGGCGGTTTTTTCCGTGTTCCTGCAGATACCAGAGATCTAAACTATGATAAATACTTCATTGAAGGTGATCAGCGACTTACATCACAAGATGAATACAATTCTCATAATACGAAATTATTGAATGTGGAAGAAATCAAGGAGAAATTGTTAAAACTTGAGTATGTACAGAATGAACTAAAGGCATGGATGAAGCCATGAAAATTTTAGTGACTGGTGCTCATGGCTTTGTTGGCAAGAATCTGATTGAAGAACTGAAAAAGAATGGCGAACATACGATATATTCCTTTGATCGGGAAAACAGCCAGGAAGATTTAGAATTATATGCAAAAGAGTGCGAATTTGTTTTTCATTTGGCAGGGGTCAACAGACCAGTTGAGGAAAAGGAATTTATGGAGGGTAACTTCGGCTTCACTTCAGATCTCCTGAAAGCACTGAAAAGACATAACAGCCAGGCATCCGTATTGATAACCTCATCAATTCAGGCTGAACTGGATAACCCTTACGGGAAAAGCAAAAAGGCCGGAGAAGATCTGATCTTTGAATACAGCGAAGAGACTGGTGCCAGGGTATTTGTTTATCGGCTGCCCAATCTATTTGGAAAATGGAGCAGACCAAACTATAATACAGTTGTCGCTACCTTTTGTTATAATCTCGCAAGAGATATGGAAATAAAAATCAATGATCCTGACGCAGAGATGAAATTAGTATACATTGACGATCTGATTGAGGATTTTATTCGAAAATTGCAGAGTGAAATAGACTCAGGGGGAAGACAAATATTATCCATTGACACTGTCTATACTGTCAAACTTGGAAAAATTGCCGAGTTGATCTATTCCTTCAAGTCGAGCAGGGAAAATAAATATATTCCCGATATGTCCGATGGATTTACGAAAAAACTTTACAGCACTTACTTGAGTTTTATCCCTGAAAATAACTTTTCTTACAATTTGAAGATGAATGTCGATGAAAGAGGCTCCTTTACCGAATTTATCAAGACCTCTGACCGAGGTCAGGTGTCCGTAAATATATCTAAGCCCGGTATCACGAAAGGAAATCACTGGCACCATACCAAGAATGAGAAGTTTTTGGTGGTAAGCGGTGAAGGCATCATCAGATTTCGAAAAGTAGGTGCACAGGAAATCATACAGTATAAAGTGTCAGGGGAGAAGCTGCAGGTGGTAGACATTCCTGTGGGATACACCCATAATATCTCCAATACTGGGACGAATGACATGGTAACCATCATGTGGGTCAATGAGTGCTTTGACCCGGGAAAACCGGACACATATTTTTTGGAGGTTTAGAAATGAAGAAGCTTAAAGTGATGACCGTAGTAGGAACAAGACCGGAGATCATAAGATTATCGGCAGTGATCAGTAAACTTGAAGGTTCATCAGCCATTGAACATATTCTGGTTCATACCGGACAGAATTATGACTATGAGCTGAATGAAGTGTTTTTTAACGACTTTAATTTGAGAAAACCCGATTATTTTCTTAATGCGGCCACTGGAACAGCGGTGGAAACCATCGGAAATATTCTGATTAAAATCGATCCGGTAATGGAAGAAGTCAAACCCGATGCATTTCTTGTGCTGGGAGATACTAACAGCTGCTTATGCGCCATTGCTGCAAAAAGAAAGCATATCCCGATTTTCCATATGGAAGCAGGAAACCGATGTTTTGATCAAAGAGTTCCCGAAGAAACAAACCGAAGAATCGTAGATCATATTTCAGATATCAATCTTACCTATAGTGACATCGCAAGAGAATATCTGCTCAGAGAAGGGCTCCCTGCAGACCGGATCATAAAAACCGGAAGCCCAATGCTGGAAGTCATCCATTCCAGGAAAATCGATATTGAAAAATCTGATATCCTGGACAGACTTAAATTGGAAAATGGAAAGTACTTCGTGGTATCAGCACATCGGGAAGAAAATATCAATTCTGAGAAAAATTTTGTCAATTTGATTGAAAGTTTGAATTCCGTTGCGGCTACCTATCAGTTGCCTGTGATTGTAAGCACACATCCCAGAACCCGGAAAATGATCGATGAAAAGGGAGTGAAATTCAACCCCCTGATTTCTCTTATGAAACCAATGGGATTTAACGATTATATTAAGCTGCAGACAAAGGCTAAAGCTGTTCTTAGTGATAGCGGAACCATCAGTGAGGAATCCTCCATCCTGAAATTTCCTGCACTTAATATCAGGCAGGCCCACGAACGACCGGAAGCGATGGAAGAAGGTGCTGTCATGATGACAGGGTTGGAAAAAGAAAGAATATTGCAGGGGTTAGAGATTTTAAAGACCCAAACCCCCAACACCTTGAGGTTTGTTGAAGATTACAGCATACCCAATGTTTCGGACAAAGTTCTCAGGATCATCCTGTCCTATACGGATTATATCAACAGGGTCGTCTGGGCGAAATAACAGGGAAGTTAACCAAAGATGTCCGCGAAAACAAAGTTAGTCAGGAGATTGTATAATAGATGAGAATACTTGTAGTTTGTCAGTATTTTTACCCGGAAGAATTCAAGGTCAATGAGCTGTGCTTCAGACTTGTGAAGGATGGCCATCAGGTGACAGTATTAACGGGACTGCCAAATTATCCGGGTGGAGCGATCCTGAAGGGATATAAGTCCAGGAATAAAAGGACAGAAAAAATAAATGGTGTAAAGGTGATCCGCTCCTGGCTTATTGGGAGAGGCAGTACCCTGACGCAGCTTTTCTTTAATTATATGAGTTTTATGCTTTCGTCCAGTTTCAGGGCTCTTTCTGTGGATAAGGATTTTGATATGATCCTTGTATACCAACTTTCCCCTGTGACTATGGCTGTTCCTGGCTTGATTCTCAAGAAAATGACGAAAAAACCCCTTGTCATGTATTGCTTTGATCTTTGGCCAGACAGTATTGCTTCCGCTGGAGGCAAACCCAACAAGGTACTGTACAGGATCGTATACCTCATCAGCAAGGCAATATATCGGAGTGCGGATGCTATATTCATAAGCTCCAAGATGTTTGAAAATTATTTTCGCAGCAATTTAAAAATTGACAAGAATATTCGATATCTTCCTGTTTACGCAGAGGATATCTTCAGTAATGTGGAATATAAGCCGCTGGATCCAAACAATGTCAATTTGCTCTTTGCCGGCAATATCGGCGAAATGCAAAGCGTGGAAACCATTGTTCTGGCTGCAAATGAAATAAAGGAGCATAAAAACATACGGATCCATATCGTTGGTGATGGTTCATCAAGGAACCGATGTGAGAGAATGGCTTCTGAACTTAAGCTTGACAATATTATCTTCTACGGCAATCATCCCCTGGAGGATATGCCGGATTTCTATCAAAAAGCGGATGCTTTCTTAGTGACGCTGAAGGCAAATCGGATTATTTCTTATACACTTCCAGGAAAAGTACAGGGATATATGTCTGCCGGAAAGCCCATTCTAGGCGCTATCGAAGGAGAAACCCAGCTTATAATCGAAGAAGCCAACTGCGGCTTATGTGCCCTAGCTGAGGATCATGTGAAGCTAGCAGAAAATATAATGAGATTTGCGGCACAACCTCAATTGTATGAGTCCTATTGCAGAAATTCCAAGAAATATTATGAAGAAAATTTTTCAGAGGAAAAATATTACGAACGTTTGAAAAACTTTCTTGATGAAGTGTTAAGTTTGAATGAAAATGTGCAATCACTTAAAGGGAAATGACCTGGAGTGAGAACATATAAGGAGTGAACAGCATGCCCAAAAACCTGAAAATGGTAATGTTAATGGTAATGGATATTATTCTGATCAATTTGTCCTATTACTTTTCCGGGATATTACGGTTTGATACGAATATTCCCCAGGAAATTTTAGATGTCTATTTTAAACATTTTATTTTGATTACGGTGATTAAAATCATTGTATTCATTGCTGGAAGAATGTATACGAATCTGTGGCGGTATGCCAGCATCAATGAACTCACCCAGATCATCCTAACCATACTTACAGCAAATGTAATGGTATTGGCATATGCGACTTTTGCGCAGATTTTTATTCCCAGGACACTTTATGTCATTGCCACGGCACTGGATATCCTGTTCGTTGGCGGGATCCGAATGATGTACCGGACCGTCACTGCAAAAACGACAAAGTATCGCGATTGGGGAGAAAAGAAGCGGGTCATGATCGTAGGAGCTGGGGATGCCGGAGCGATGCTGATCAAAGAAATTAATAACCACAGCCAGCTGAAAAGTAAAACCGTTGCCCTTATCGATGATGACTTCAAGAAATTAGGACTGCGAATAAATGGTGTCCCGGTTATGGGAAATAAGGAGGACATCCCTGAGGTTGCCCGGAAAATGAAAATTGATGAAATCGTCATTGCCATCCCTTCCGCAAACAAGCAGGAAGTACAGGAAATTGTTGAAATATGTAAAAAAACCCGGGCAAGACTTAAGATCCTGCCTGGAATGTACGAAATTATCGGTGGGAAAGTCAGCATCAGCCAGATCAGAGATGTGGAAATCGAGGATCTTCTGGGCAGGGAACAAATCAAACTGAATACAGACGAAATCAGAAACTTTATTAAATATAAAAAGATCCTTGTGACCGGCGGCGGCGGTTCCATTGGGTCTGAACTGTGCCGGCAAATCTTAAAGTATCAGCCCTCAGAGCTGATCATCCTGGATATCTACGAAAACAGCGCCTATGATCTCCAAAATGAACTGAAAAGAAAGTACGAAGACCTGAATCTGAAGGTCATCATCGCATCTGTCAGGGACAGAGAGAGAGTGGAAGAGGTGCTAAGCGAGATACGACCAGACATTGTTTTTCATGCCGCTGCCCACAAGCATGTGCCCCTTATGGAGGATAATCCTAAGGAAGCAATCAAAAACAATGTGTTCGGAACTTTAAATATGGCTCAGATGAGCGATAAATACGGGGTGGAGAAGTTTGTTCTCATATCCACCGATAAAGCCGTAAATCCAACAAATATTATGGGTGCATCAAAAAGACTTTGTGAAATGGTCGTACAGTCAATTGACAGGGTGAGCAAAACGGAATTTGCAGCTGTAAGATTTGGAAATGTCCTTGGCAGCAATGGCAGCGTTATCCCACTGTTTAAAAAGCAGATTGAAGCTGGTGGGCCGGTTACCCTTACACATCCTGATATCATCCGGTATTTTATGAGTATCCCGGAAGCGGCCCAACTGGTGCTTCAAGCAGGTGCTATGGCAAAAGGCGGAGAAATCTTTATCCTTGATATGGGCGAACCGGTGAAAATCATTGACCTCGCCACAGACCTCATCAGGTTGTCAGGATTTGAGCCTTATACAGAAATACCCATAGAAATCACTGGACTGCGTCCAGGAGAAAAGCTCTATGAGGAACTGCTTCTGGATGAGGAAGGAATTTCTAATACGGTTCATTCAAAGATTTTTGTTGGGAAGCCCATATTCACGGATTACGGTAAGCTTCTTGAGCATATGGAAACACTACAGCGTGCCGTAGCCGGTAAGAATGCCAACATCAAATATGTTATGAGCAAGATTGTAAAGACCTATAAGGTCTATGAAGATACAAAAGTAAAAGACGAAATATTAAATTAGTTCCAAGCACATGAAATGAGGCGAGCAGATGACAATTTTAATAACTGGCGGTGCAGGCTATATAGGCAGCCACACTTGTGTTGAGTTGCTGGAAGCAGGTTACGAGGTCATAATTGCAGATAATTATTCCAACAGCAAGCCGGTAGTTCTTGACAGGATCACCAGCATCACCGGAAAGAAGTTTAAATTCTATGAAGCAGACATACTCGATACGGTCGCGATGGATAAAATATTTTCTGAGAACAGGATCGAAGCGGTCGTCCATTTTGCTGGCTCCAAGGCAGTTGGGGAATCTGTGGAGAAGCCCCTTATGTACTACCACAACAACGTTACAGGAACAATAGAGCTGTTAAGAGTGATGGCGAAGCATAAGGTGAAGAGGATCGTATTCAGTTCTTCAGCGACAGTCTATGGATTGCCGGAAAGCGTGCCGATATCTGAAGATTTTCCTTTGAGTGCCACAAATCCCTATGGCAGAACTAAGCTTATGATCGAGGAAATCCTAAGGGATCTGTTTGTATCGGACAAAGATTGGAGCATGGCGCTCCTTCGCTACTTCAATCCCATAGGCGCCCATCAAAGCGGAACCATGGGAGAGGATCCAAACGGCATTCCCAACAACCTCATGCCATTTATCACCCAGGTAGCCATAGGAAAACTTGAGAAACTAAATGTCTTCGGCAAGGATTACGATACCGTTGACGGCACAGGGGTAAGGGATTACATTCATGTGGTGGATCTTGCCAAGGGGCACGTTAAAGCCCTGGAGAAAATATTTTCAGAAAAAGGGGCAGAAAGCTATAATCTGGGAACGGGAAAAGGTTACAGCGTACTTGAAATTGTCAAAGCATTTGAAGAAGCGTCAGGGATAGAAATACCCTATGTGATCACAGAAAGAAGAGCTGGAGACATTGCAAAATGCTATTCTGATCCGGATAAAGCGTTCAGGGAGCTTGGCTGGAAGGCAGAGAAGGGCATACAGGAAATGTGCAGGGATTCATGGAACTGGCAGCAGAAAAATCCGAAAGGGTTTGAATAAATTAATTTAATATAAGATCTTCGAAAGTAGTATTCGGTGATAATGACCGTGCTGCTTTCGGAGATTTTTTTTAGAGTGGAAAAGTTCGTCTTAGCTTGCTAAAGATCAAACTTTTCCACTCTACGAGAATAGCGCATTAAAAATGCTGTACTCGTGCGAGCCACTTCGGTGTAGATAGATTAAAAATGGGTAAAAAAATACTAAGTACTGCGGAAAGCTTTGAGAGGAGTTGTGAATATGAAAGTAATTATTTTAGCAGGTGGCTACGGTAGCAGACTGGGAGATATTACGGCAACTATGCCTAAACCCATGGTATATGTAGGAGAAAGACCCATGCTATGGCACATCATGAAAATCTATTCCTACTATGGCATCAAGGACTTTGTATTGTGTCTGGGCTACAAGGGAGACTATATCAAAGAATATTTCCTGCATTATGATTTCAGAAACAGGGATTTTACAGTGAATCTTGGGGATGGCAGCATAGCATGCAATGGAGACTGCGATGAGGATGATTGGAACGTAACCCTTGTTGATACCGGTCTTCATACACTGAAGGGTGGTAGGATCAAGCGGATCGAAAAATACATGGATGACGATATCAATCTTCTGACCTATGGGGATGGGGTTGCAAACATAAACATCAAGGATCTGATTGAATTTCATAAGAAGTCTGGTAAGATGGTGACGATTTCCGGTGTCCATCCTCCATCAAGATTCGGGGAGCTTGTGGCAGAAGGAGATAACGTCACAACGTTTACTGAAAAAGCGCAGACATCCCAGGGCTTGATCAACGGAGGCTTTATGGTTTTCAATCGGAAACTCTTTGACTACCTTACAGATGATGAGGATTGTGATTTTGAAAACGGAGCCCTGGAGAATCTTGCAAGCATGGGTGAAATTGCATTATATCGACATAATGGTCTTTGGGCATGCATGGATAATGAAAGGGATCTCAGCTATCTGGAGAATCTTTGGAAAAATAAACAGGCATTCTGGAAGGTTTGGTAAGCGGGGATATGGAATGAGGGCAAGTAATGAAAAAAAACATATCTTGGTTGCTGGTTTTCATCCTGATGGCGGCTATTTTCCTATTGTCTTCTCAAAATTCGACGGATTCTGCCGTGCTGAGCAGGGAACTTGCACAAATATTTGTAGATCTATTGAATAAAATTACAGGTCCAATTGATGTTGATTTTGTGCTGCTTAAATTTACAATACGTAAGCTTGCTCATTTTTGCATTTATATCGCCTTAGGTTTTTTTGTATCCAATGCCTTAAAACACACAACTTCTTCAAGAATGAAGAGAGTTATCATTACCTTAATCATCTGTATCCTATTTGCTGTAAGTGATGAGCTTCATCAACTGCTGGTTCCCGGAAGAGGAGCACTTTTGACGGATGTCCTTACAGATATGATGGGAAGTCTGGCAGGGATGCTGATTTTCTATAAGATAAAAAAACTTAATTAGTACGCTTCAGAGGGTGACTCATTTTAATTATTGATACTATTTGTTTCTAAAACAGTTGAATCCTGAAAATTATGGATATAAATAAACTATCTATAGAATTAATTGGGGATTATGTAGAGGGGGGATAAAAATGAATAGAATGTTCAAAATCATGGTATTGCTGATTTGTGATATTATTCTTTTAAATATTTCCTATCTGTTATCCCTTTACATGAGATTTGATAATCAAATCCACCCAGTATATTTTAACAATTACTTCAGAGACATGCTGATCATCATCACAATCAAAATATTTATCTTCTGGATCTTCGGGCTTTACAAAAGGTTATGGATTTATGCAGGAACCAGGGAAGTCATTGAAATTTCCGCTGCGGTTTTGATGGCAAACCTTTTGGTTATCCTATACGGAATATTCTCAAAAAATAGCCTGCCTTTGAATCTCTATCTACTGATCATCCTGACCGACATTATGGTGATCGGAGGCTCCAGGCTGCTGTATCGATTTATCCATGGTGGTTTGCCACAAAATGGGAATCATAATAAAAAGAAAAGGATATTGATCGTTGGAGCAGGGGATGCAGGAGCTGCGGTGATTTGGGAAATAAAAAACAATTCCCAGGTGGAGTGTGAACCCACAGCAGTAGTCGACGATGACCCTCACAAGCAGGGTCTTACCATCTATGGGATCCCAGTGAAGGGCACCCTGGAGGATATCGAAAAGATTGTCAGGGAAGATGACATAGACGAAATCATCATTGCTGTACCCACTTTATGCAGGGAAAAAAGACAGCAAATCCTTGAAGTATGCAATCGCACCACAAAAAGAATAAGAATTTATCCATCCATGCAGGATATCATCGACGGCAAGGTCTCCATTGGGAATATCCGGGATGTTAGGATCGATGACCTTCTGGGCAGAGAACCCATCAATCTGAGTAATATGCATATTGAAACGCTCATCGCCGGTAAAACCGTCCTGGTAACCGGTGCAGGAGGATCCATTGGTTCAGAACTTTGCAGACAAATTGCATTATACAATCCTGAACAACTCATGGGGTTGGATATTTATGAGAACAGTCTGTTCGAACTCCAGATGGAACTGAAATCCAACTTTAAGGGGATAAATTTCCGGGCAATCGTTGCCTCGGTAACGAATGAAACAAGAATAAACGGCATATTTGATGAATTCAGACCGGATATCGTATTCCATGCTGCTGCACATAAACACGTTCCCCTCATGGAAGAAAACCCTGAGGAAGCGGTCAGAAATAATGTGTTTGGTACGTTAAATCTGATCAAAGCAGCTGATCATTATCGGGTAAAGAAATTTGTGCTCATTTCAACGGATAAAGCGGTCAACCCCACGAACATCATGGGGGCGACAAAGAGGATCTGTGAAATGCTGATTCAAACCATGGACAGCAAAAGCAAAACGGATTTTTCGGCAGTACGGTTTGGTAATGTCCTGGGGAGCAATGGAAGCGTTATCCCGATTTTTAAAAAGCAGATCGAAAAAGGTGGTCCGGTGACAGTGACCCACCCTGATATCATCCGATACTTTATGAGTCTTCCCGAAGCGGTACAACTGGTTTTGACTGCGGGTGCTATGGCCAAGGGAGGGGAAATTTTCATCCTGGACATGGGTGATCCTGTTAAAATCATGGATTTGGCCGTATCCCTTATCCACCTTTCAGGTTTTGAAGAGGATAAGGATATATCCATAGAAATTGTCGGGTTAAGACCTGGAGAAAAATTATTCGAGGAATTGCTCATGGATGAAGAGGGTATTACAGACACCTGCCATGAGAAAATTTTTATTGGGAAGCCCATATTTAATGATTATAAGGATTTTATGAAGAAAATCGACAGACTGATCATCTCTCTGGATGATGAGTCCAACGATATCCGGGAGATGGTCAAGGGGCTGGTGCCCAATTATCAAAATGGCCATGAAGATGCAAATGCCGATTATGACAAAAAAGTAATGTGATCGGAGTAACGAGAGGGGATACTCGAATGGACAGACAATTTGAAATACCAGTAGAAATTGACCTGATGCATTTGTGGAAAATTATCAAGACAAATGTATTCCTCATTCTTAATATCACGCTAGTGGTAATGATCCTTGCTGCTGGAGCGAGTTTCTTCGTATTGGACAAGCAATATGAAAGTTATACGACTTTGATGCTTGGAAAACCTACGGGCTACCAGACAACTTCAGGCAATTCTAATATTACTTATTCCGATATCCTGCTCAACCAACAGCTGGTGGCTACCTACAGCGAAATAGCAAAAAGCCGGGTTGTCACCTCGACTGTTATCGAAAATTTGAAACTCGATATGACCAATACAAAGCTGGCATCTCTCATCAGCGTCACCACTCAGAATGATACCGAGATCATAAGGATCACTGTAAAATATGGCGACCCCATCAAGGCGGCAAAAATTGCCAATGAGATGGCAATAACCTTCAGCAATTATACAAAGGTGCTTATGAAAATAGACAATATCAACGTGGTGGATGTAGCAGCCGCTGATAATAAGTATGTCTCGCCGGCTCCCTTTCGAAATATCTTTTTAGCTGGGATCATTGGAATGATCCTGGGTCTTATCACCGTCCTGCTGAGAGAAAGCCTGGACACCAGGGTTAAGGAACCAGAGGATGTCAACACGGTATCCAGTTATCCAGTGCTTACCATGATTCCTTTCAGTGAGATGCTTGAAGAGGGTGGTGAAATTAAATGAAAAATATCATTGCATTTCAGACAGATCCTAAATCATCGGTGGCAGAAGCCTTCAGAAATCTGAGGACGAATGTATCCTATACCAATGTTGATCGGGAAGTCAAAGTTATACAAATGACCAGCTCTGTCCAGGGGGAGGGAAAAAGCATCATAACGGCGAATTACGGTGCAACGGTTGCCCAGTCGGATAGACTTGTTCTTATCGTTGACTGCGATTTAAGACGCCCACGGATGCATAAAATATTTAATGTTCCCAACGAACTGGGATTATCAAATGCCCTGGTGAGCGACTATAAAAATACTGATCTAATCAAAGAGACCGAAATTGGGGGATTGTTTGTTATAACCTCCGGACCCATTCCTCCCAATCCGTCGGAAATGCTGGACAGCCATCGGATGAAGAAACTCATTTCCTCCCTGAGAACAGAGTTCGACATGATACTTCTGGATTCTCCCCCCATACTGCCGATTACAGATGGGCTGGTGCTGTCTCAGGTGGCAGATGGGACAATCGTTGTCATTAGTCTTGGAACCACAGAGAAGGGTTCCCTAAAAAGAACCTTTGACTCCCTTGAAAATATTGGCGCCCATATTCTTGGCACCATCATCAATAAAGTAAATTATGAGGAGAACTATTATACAAGTTATGGCTACAAATAAGGATCACTAATAACAACCTGACTGGGGTGAGAATATGAAAAGATATTTCATATTATTATGTTTTGTATTTATAGCGGTTATGCTGTTGGGGATGGTTTCCGCAAAAAAAAGTCTCTATACGGAGGCTCAGATCAATAAATATAATCAGGAAAATAAGGTCGATATTATAGCAAATAAAAATACCGACTCGGTGGCACCTCAAATCATTGTAGTTTACCCAGATAATCTGGATAACGGCCAGACGGTTGCCGCTGACAAAGTTTACCTTAAGTTTCTTGACAACATTGAAGTCGCCCAGGCTTTTTTAAATGATCAGCAAATCTCGCTGGATTCTGTTGTAGTCACATCCCTTGGAATCAGTAAAATTTTAATAGTAGACAGCGCTGGGAATAAAGCAGAATTTTCTTTCACCATCGTACCGAGATAATTACCCTGAATAAAGAATCTGTCACAAAAAAATGGCAGATTCTTTAGAATTTTGAAACCCTTGTCCTGAAAGGGTTCTGACCGTGACAAATCATGACAAGTATTGCATGATTTCAGTGAAAAAAAATAAAATAGTTGACATCAAATAGTTTATAATTATTATGCAGGGGAATATAATAGGTACATAAAAGATTAGGACATAACCAATAATAATAGGTACAAATTGAAAAAGGCAAACCTGTTGAAAGGCAGGGACGCAAAGCATGAAGTCTACGGCGATTAGCTATGACGGTTCGGCTGCCAAACTTTTTTTAGTTCGGCAGCTTTTTTGTTACTCTTTTTTATGAGATAGGGGGGATTCATTATGAAAAAAACAAAATTACAGCGCATCACATCAATGCTGATGGTCATGCTAATGTTGATGACCATGATGCCAAGCAGTGCATTCACACCTGCGGTCAATGCTGCTGTTGGTGAAACTGTCACATTGACACTTAGAAACAATGATGATGGGAATGTAAAAATCGATGGCGTGACCTACACTCACGGGGGAGTGC
The DNA here is from genome assembly GCA_013335935.1 of Eubacteriaceae bacterium. GTDB lineage: Bacteria > Bacillota > Clostridia > Eubacteriales > Alkalibacteraceae > JAAXUP01. The sequence continues at coordinate 23,007 of JAAXUP010000010.1, forward strand.
TGGTACTTCCAACGGGAAGCACAGTTACCATCGAGGCAGTACCTGTAAAACCCGGGAAGGTATTCAAGAATTGGGTAAGCAGTATCAAATCAATTGATAAGGAAAATACAAATCCAATCACCTTTACCATCAATGAAGATTCATTTATTAACACAAAGTTTGGCTTTAGACCTGGAACAACCTTCTATACAGTGACTTTCAATCCAGGAGCAAATGGAGTATTGACTCTCACTGATTTGGCAACGCAGGAGGTTCTGCTAGGTGGGAGCGCAACAGATCCTGGAATCACACCAAACTACGGCTGGCAGTTCGCAGGCTGGGACAAAGGCTTTACCAATGTCCAGTCGAATCTGACGGTAAATGCCACCTACACAAAAGTAAATTATACAGTTGCCTTTGAAAGCAACGGAGGAACCGACATTGGAAGTATCACCGCACCTTATGATACTTTGATAACAGCACCTGCTCCACCTGAAAAAATCGGATACGATTTTGCCGGCTGGTTTAAGGATGCAGGATTGTCAGATGACTGGTTATTCACGTCAGATAAAGTCGCTGGAGATACCACACTGTATGCCATGTGGACAATAAATCAATATACAGTAGGTTTTGAATCAAACGGAGGATCAGCTGTTGACAGCATAACTACAAATTACAACACCACCATTATCAAACCTACAGACCCAACTAAATCCGGATACACCTTTGCTGGTTGGTATAAGGATGCCGCGTTGACAGATGACTGGTTATTCGGTACTGACCAAGTGACTGAAAATACCACACTCTATGCAGCTTGGGAAATTAATCAATATGCAGTAAGCTTTGACGCAGCAGGAGGATCTCCGGAACCTGGGGATCAGCTCCTTAATTACGGCAGCAATGTAACAGTGCCGACAGTACCTACAAAAACAGGATACACCTTCGACGGCTGGTTCACAGAAGGCGGAGTGGAATGGAATTTTGCCACAGACACCGTTCCAGCAGACAATTTGGAACTGACTGCATACTGGACAATAAATCAGTATACTGCAAGCTTTGAAGCCAACGGCGGAACACCGGCACCTATAAGCCAGACAATCGACTTTAACAGCCTGGTAGTGAAACCTGCAATTGATCCTGAAAAAGACGGTTATACTTTCACCGGCTGGTTCAAAAATGAAGCAGGGACAATCCCCTGGGATTTCACCACCGATTTGTTACCGGCATCAGACGTAACGATCTATGCAGGTTGGGCGATACAGCAAAGGACAATAACTTTCATTTCAAACGGAGGCACTTCGGTTGGAACAATCTCCGTGGACTATAATTCTATAGTAACAGCACCTCCGATACCGACAAAAGAAGGGTACACTTTCGCCGGATGGTTTACAGAAGATCTGACAAATGCGTATACCTTCGGTGGTAACCTGACAGAAAGCATCACACTTTACGCTAAATGGGTCATACAGGGAAGAACAATAACTTTCGAAACTAATGGGGGTTCAACCGTAGCACCAATCACCGTTGAGTTTAATACACCTGCAGAACCACCAACGGAACCAACAAAAGAAGGCTATGACTTCTCGGGCTGGTTTACAGATACCGGTCTGACCGATGAATACACCTTCGAAGGCAACCTGACAACAGATATGACCTTATACGCTGCTTGGGATGCCCAGGACAGAACCATAACCTTTGATTCTGCCGGCGGCTCAGCGGTAGCACCTGTCACAGTAAAATTCGACACAATACCTTCTGCACCCGCGACTCCAGTTAAAACAGGATCAACCTTCGCTGGGTGGTATGAGGAGGAAGCAAACGAACCTTTTGATTTCGCTGCTCCTTTGACAGAAAACAAAAATTTGATAGCAAGATGGATAAGCAATGTATACATAGTGACCTTCGATTCAGGTGAGGGTACATTCTTCGGCGAAGCTGCTGACGTTATCACACAGCCTGTGATCCACGGAGGTACTGCAGTTCCCCCAACAGGTCTGATCATAGCACCTGCAGGCTATCACTTCACAGAATGGTCGCCTTCAGGAATGGCTGGAATCACAGGGGCAGTGACGTATGTGGCACTATTCGAAAAAGATGCGGTCATTGTTCCGGTAACACCTGTTACAACAGAACCAACTCCAAACCCGACAGATCCAGTTACATTGAATGAAGAACAAGTCATTACACCGACAATTACAACTGTTGATGAGGAAATCAGCACCCCTGAAAAAGAAACAACTGTGAAAGAAGTAATACCGGAAAAAACCCCTCTATCAGCTCCGGTCAGGGAGGGTATCGACTGGATGTGGTGGCTACTGCTACTGCTGCCGTTCCTGTTCTTCTTACTGGCTTGGTGGAATCGCGTTAAGCCAATCGTTGAAGGCGTTGCGGACAACGGAGACGGAACCTTCACGGTAACCTGGGGTTATAACAACAGAAAGATCAAAGACGTAAAATACGACGAAGACGATTCTGAACTAAACGTCCTTGCCGGAACAATCATCAGAGGTGAACAGCCTCCAGTAGAATTCGAAAGAGGAAGACATGAGAATGTATTTACGACGATCGTAAATAAAGACGCAAAAATCGAATGGAACATCAAGAGAAAGAAAGCATTGGCAGACGTCATTGAACAACTTAAAAAGAATCAGTAGTCGAAAGAATATTTGTTGATTATTTTTAACAGATATGATAAACTTCAATTAAATCAATAGATTATTTAGCTTTTCAGCGATAATGGCAAACCTGTCGAAAGACAGGGACGCAAAGCCAAGGGCCTTCCCTGAATTTTCAGGATGGCAGCCGGTTACCGAAAGAGGAGATTATAAGTCAATTTAGACCTCCAATTTCAATTGGAGGTCTTTTTTCTTCTCCAGCAATCTACATTTTTCTGACAAAGCTTTTCAGCGATAAATGGCAAACCTGTCGAAAGACAGGGACGCAAAGCCAAGGGCCTTCCCTTATTTAGGATGGCAGCCGGTTACCGAAAGGAGAGTTTTTCTTTTGAAAAAAATCAGATCTATTCTTGCAGCAGTAATTATCCTGGCAGCAGTGACTTCCAGCGTTTTTGCCGGCTCGTTCTCAATAAATAAAAATGAAAACCTCATAAATGATGAATTGATCCCACTAAGCAGCGGAGAAGATAAATTGTATGCAATGCTTGATAATACCCTGAGCATGGATGCAGGCAGAAACATTTCTACCACTGCAGGAAATATACAGATCAATGAAAGTCTGATCAGTCAGGGTGCAATAGGCATCAAATTTGATTACAGCGGAGATAAAAAAATAAAAATAGCCATCTCCAATAAAAACGACACTGTGTATTACAATTATCTCACCAATGGAAGCTATGAAGTATTTCCTCTCCAATTCGGAAACGGAAGCTATGACATCAGCATCATGGAAAATTTGGAAGGCAACAAGTACACGGTTTTAAGCAGCTCAGTCGTTGAGCTTGATATTCCAGACCAGAATGTAGTCTTCTTGAATTCCACACAGACCGTGAAATGGTCTGGCGGGGATGAAAGTTCAACTTTGGCATTGGAAATTACAAAAAACTCTAAAACGGATACAGATAAGGTAAAAGCAATATACGCCTATATTATTGATAAAATTGATTATGACTACAGTAAAATCGAAGGGATTGATTACACCTACATCCCGGATAACAATGCCACACTGGATTCCGGAAAAGGGATCTGCTACGATTATGCAGCACTCATGGCCTCCATGCTTCGAAGTGTGGGAGTGCCTGTAAAACTTGTCAAAGGTTATGGAGATTTTCAGCCGGAAACCTACCATGCCTGGAATGAAGTTCTCGTAGGGGGAGAATGGGTAACAATCGATACAACCTACGATGCTCAGCTTTACAGCGATGGTAAAAAAGTAGATATGGTAAAAGAAAGCAGTGCCTATGCTATCGTAAATGTTTATTGAGCCGTTGATGCATCCGCTATAATTACTTATTAGCGATCATAATAATCCTTGTGAAAAGGTGGGAATCCCCAAAAGTTAATGTTTAACCGCATTAACTTTTTCCTATTTAGAGATTATTGAATTTTAATCCTTCCTTAATTTAATCAGTCATGGGAGTTGTGTTATAATTAACTGAGGAGGGTTGAACATGTTTATTGCAACGACCTATAGTCTATCTATAGTACTGATCATAAACTTTATACTGACATTTATCATTATATTCCTGGAGAGGAAAAACCCTCAGAGTACATATGCCTGGCTTTTGCTCCTGTGGATGATCCCTGCTGTAGGGTTTATTTTTTATTTGCTTTTCTCACAGAATCTTGCCCGAAGAAAAATCTTTAAAATGTATTCAGAGGAAGTTGAACTGACAAACAGCCTCATTTTGCAGCAGAAAAAAGATCTGGCTGAGGATAAGATATTTTTTGACAGGAAGGCCAGAGAGAAATATAAAGATCTTATCTATTTCCACCAGAATCTTAGCGCGGCCTTATACACCAACAACAACAGTCTGGAGCTTTTTACCGATGGAAATGAGAAATTCGAAAGTCTCCTGGAAGATATAAAAAACGCAAAGCATCATGTCCACATGCAGTACTTTATTTTTCAAAGTGGATTACTTGGAAAAAGGATAATAGATGCCCTCATAGCTAAGGCACAAGAAGGACTTCAAGTCCGGCTTCTTTTTGATGACATGGGTGGCTATCATCTGACGAAATATGACTATGATGCTATGATCAAAGCAGGGGTGAAGATCGCTCGATTTTTTCCTTCCAGGATAAAACTCCTAAACCTTAAAGCAAATTACCGAAACCACCGAAAGATCACCGTAATCGATGGAGCCATAGGCTATATCGGCGGCTTTAATGTGGGGGACGAATATATTGGCCTTGATAAAAAGATGGGCTATTGGCGTGACTCACACCTGAGGATAGAAGGCTCTGCGGTTTATGAACTTCAGATGCGTTTTATCATGGATTGGCGGTCTGCCAACAAGGAAAGCATACGGTTGACCTATGATTATCTGCCTGTCACCTCGGAGGTTGGGCACGTGGGAGTACAGATCGTCTCTTCAGGCCCAGATGATGAAAATGAGCATATCAAACAAGGATACCTCAAGATGATTAATTCTGCCCGAGAATACATCTACATACAAACACCCTATTTTATTCCCGATCAATCCATATTTGAAGCGCTAAAGATTGCCGCTGTCTCCGGTGTGGATGTCAGAATCATGATCCCCAACAAACCCGACCATGTATTTGTTTACTGGGCGACCTTCTCCTACGTGGGTGAGCTTTTAAAATACGGAGCTAAGATCTATATTTATAACAATGGCTTCATGCATGCCAAAACTATTGTGGCAGATGACGAGATTGCATCTGTTGGTACCTGCAATTTTGATATTAGAAGCTTCAGCCTGAATTTCGAGGTGAACGCATTTATTTATGACCATGAATTTTCCTATTATATGAAGGAAGTTTTTATAGAGGATATGAAGGTGTCGGAACGTCTCAATATTAATCTTTACCGAAACCGCTCAATTATCATTAAAATGAAAGAATCCATATCCAGACTGTTTTCACCGTTACTATAATGAAAGAAGGTAACCACATGTTAGGAATTGTACTTGAAGGCGGGGGCGGGAAAGGCGCTTATCAGATGGGTGCCTGGAAAGCACTGAGAGAACTAAATATCCAGTACCATGGGGTAGTAGGCACCTCTGTAGGAGCCCTCAATGCGGCCATAATGGTCCAGGGGGACTACGAACCTGCGTATGATCTTTGGAGAAATATGAATCCTTTAAAAGTATTGAATGAAGACGAAGGGCTCATTGAAAGAATCATGAGTTATAGCTTTACGGCTGAAGACATAGAAGGGTACAAAAAAGAATTACGGGATGTGTTCGGAATTGAAGGCCTGGATATTACGCCTTTCAAGGAAATGCTGGATCGAATGGTGGATGAAAGCAGGATCAGAAAAAGCCCTAAGGATTTCGGCCTTGTAACCATCGATGTAGACAAAAATCAGGGACTTGAGGTTTTCAAGGAGGATATTCCCATGGGGCTCCTCAAAGATTATCTCATCGCCAGCAGCTTCCTGCCGGTTTTCAAGGAAGAAAGACTTCACGGCAAGATATATCTCGATGGCGGATTTTACAACAATCTTCCTACCAGGATGCTTGTGAGTAAAGGTTATAAAGATTTGATCGTGATAAGACTCAACAACCGGGAACTTCAGTTCCCAGTGGATGAATCCTGCCTGAATATCATTAAAATCATCCCAGGAGAAGATCTGGGAAGCGCCATGGATTTTACAAACGAGCATGTGAATTACAACATGGAACTGGGTTATAAAGATGCAATGAAGGTATTGGGATAAAGCTAGAAATATGGTAGAATGTAAAGCGTGAAATATGGTGGTTTGGTAGTTTGCCACAGATTAAATAAGCTAAATCAACGATTTATTTCAACTAAATGGCTGTTGACTGCAACTAGCGACTAGCGACTAGTTACTGGCGACTAGTATGGAGGTATTAAATTGTCAAAAATCAAGGTAGGAATATTGTTCGGAGGCAGATCGGGTGAACATGAGGTTTCCCTTATGTCTGCAGCAAATGTCATAGAAGCCATCGATAAAGAAAAATATGAGGTGGTACAACTTGGGATCGATCGGGAAGGCCAGTGGTACATCTATAATGGAGACAAGGACAGGATTAAGGATGGATCCTGGATCGAGGATGAAGAAAATCTTGTGAAGGATTTTTCCATCTTCCATGATCCCCTTATTGATGCTGTCGATGTTTTCTTTCCTGTACTTCATGGGCCTAATGGAGAAGACGGAACGGTTCAGGGGCTGCTTAAGCTTCTCAGAAAGCCTTTTGTGGGCTGCGGAGTCCTTGCTTCTGCAGTAGGAATGGATAAAGTCGTCTGCAAAAAAATATTCAGTGATGCCGGACTGCCTCAAGGAGAGTTTTTGTCCTTTTTAAGGAATTCTTGGTCCAAGGATCAGCTGGGAATCATCAAAGCTGTGGAGAAGACTATAGGTTACCCATGCTTCATCAAACCGGCAAATATGGGCTCAAGCGTCGGGATTTCAAAAGCCCACGGTAGGGAAGAACTGATCACTGGGATCAATGAAGCCAAAAGATATGACACTAAAATACTTGTTGAAGCGAACATCAACTGCAGAGAAGTGGAATGCGCGGTTTTAGGGAATGAAGAACCAAAAGCCTCAGTGCTGGGAGAAATTGTCCCTTCCAAAGAATTTTACGACTATCAGTCAAAATATTTTGATGGTGACAAGTCTGTCCTGATTATCCCTGCGAATCTTTCTGAGGAACTGACTGCAAAGGTCAGAGACTACGCGGTGAAAGCCTACCAGGCAATAGATGGCTCAGGTCTTTCACGAGTTGATTTTTTTGTAGAGAAGGAAACGGATGAAATTTATATCAATGAAATTAATACCCTCCCAGGGTTTACAAATATCAGCATGTATCCAAAACTTTGGGAAGCAACCGGGATCTCCTATCATGATTTGATCATCAAACTTATCGACCTGGCTTTTGAAAAATTTGAGAACGACAATTAAAGACAATGTACAATGTACGATTCAATTTGTAGGGGCGAACACTGTTCGTCCGAAAAACAGCCGAAAAAAATTCGGCTGTTTTCTTGTACACTACAATTAAAAATGATAGAATGAATTTCAATCTGTTAGTAGAAAGGGTAATACAATGAAAAATAAAAAGATCTGGCTGTCCATATCGGGCAGGACGAAGCATGTAGAAGGCAATGAAGATGTTATCGAGCTTATCACTGAAGGTGAAATATATAAAAAATTGAAAAGTGATTATATCATATATGATGAAACCGAAGTTTCAGGACTTAAGGGGACAACGACCACTCTTGAGATCGATGAGGACAAAATTTCCATCATGAGACTGGGTACGACCAATTCTCACATGACCTTTGAAAAAGGCAGAAAAAATTTCAACACCTATTCCACTCCCTATGGGGATCTTACCATGAGTGTGTATACGGAGAACCTGGATGTCAATTACAACAGCGACCATCTCCCGACTAAAATCCATGTGGATTACAATGTGGAAATCCAGGGACTTATGTCCTCGGACAATGTTCTGAACATTGAAGTCAAACATTAGAGGAGGCAGTTATGAAATATACTTTAATTGAGATCAAGAAAAATTTGATAAAGGCAATCGAAGAGAGTGTGGGAAAGGCTATTGCTTCAGGAGCTTTTTCAGCCGATAGTCTCCCGGAAATCATCATAGAGGTCCCAAGGGAAAAGGCTTTTGGTGATTTTTCCACGAATATAGCCATGCAGCTTCCAAAACTTACAAAAAAATCGCCGAAATTCCTGGCTGAGGAAATCATCAAGAATTTTGATATGACAGGTACCCTGGTGGAAAAGATCGAAATTGCAGGACCGGGTTTTATCAATTTCACTCTGGAATCAGACTGGATCTACGGCGTTCTGAAAGATATCGACAGACTTAAGGAGAGCTACGGCAGGACTGAGGCTGGCAAAGGAAAAACCGTAAACGTAGAATTTATCAGTGCCAATCCAACGGGACCCATGCATATGGGAAATGCGAGAGGCGGCGCTATTGGCGATGGTATGGCTTCCATCCTGGACTGGGCCGGTTACGAAGTTACGAGAGAATTCTATATCAATGATGCAGGAAACCAGATCGCAAAATTTGGGCAGTCCCTGGAGGCCAGATACCTTCAGATAAACGGAATGGATGTACAGTTCCCTGAAGATGGCTACAAAGGGGAAGACATCACTGTCCATATGGAAGAATTCACAAAAATCCATGGGGACAAGTATGTTGAGATGGAAAGTTCTGCGAGAAAGCAGGCTTTCATAGAATACGCTCTGGAGAAGAACCTGACTAAAATCAAGGAAGACCTGGGGGGCTATGGGATCACCTACGATGTGTGGTTTAATGAAAGCAGCCTATATGAAAGCGGCGAAGTCATCAAGACCATTGACGAGCTTACCCAACGGGGACATACCTATGAAAAGGATGGCGCCATCTGGTTTAAGGCTACTGATTTTGGCCTGGAGAAGGACGATGTACTTATTCGTAACAATGAGATTCCCACTTATTTTGCCGCGGATATTGCCTATCATGTCAATAAATTGAGAACACGAAAATTTGACTGGTCCATCAATGTCTGGGGTGCGGATCACCACGGCCACGTTGCCCGAATGAAGGCGGCCCTTGAGGCCATGGGCCTATCAGGGGACAGGCTTGACGTCATTATCATGCAGCTGGTAAGACTTACACGAAAAGGCGAGACAGCCAGAATGTCTAAAAGACAGGGAAACATGGTCACTTTATCCGATCTTATCGAGGAAGTTGGCACAGATGCCGCAAGATTTTTCTTCAACCTCAGGTCACCGGAGAGTCATTTCGATTTTGATCTGGATCTCGCTGTGGAAGAATCCAATGAGAATCCGGTATTCTATGTCCAGTATGCCCATGCAAGGATATCCAGCATATTGCGGCAGATCGAGGATGACCTGACTAAGGTGAAACTTGACTATACCCTCCTCAAAGCGAAGGAAGAAAGGGAACTCATGGAGATCCTTGCCATTTTCCCGGATGAGATCACCGGCGCCGCAGCTAAAATGGATCCAAGCCGAATTACCAGGTACGCCATGGATGTGGCTGCTAATTTCCATTCCTTCTATAATGCCTGCAGGGTAAAATCCGAAGATATTGAACTCATGAAAGCTAGATTAGAACTTGTTAAAGGGGTAAAACTTGTCCTGAAAAACATAACAGAAATCCTTGGAATTAACGCACCGGAAAGAATGTAAAATTACATATGTAACCCAAGTAACGAGAATGTAATTATTTACTTTACATTCTCGTTTTTTATGATAAAATTTATTCAAGTAATTATAGTTAAATTTGGGGGATGCATATGAAAAACAGAAAGAACCAGGAGGGAATGGTGCTGGCATTTGTCATTATCGTTGGGGCGATCATGATTTTAACCGGTACGGCACTGCTTGCGGGCTCAGTTATGGAAGTAAAAACCGGAAATTTTGTCCAGCGGGATACCCAGGCCTATTTTACAGCAAGATCAGCCGTTGATGCCTTGAGCTCAAAGGTGGTCAAAGGCAATGTACAGCTTAATGATGGTGACGTGTACACAGGCAACATCGGTGATGATACATTTACCATCACCGTAACTAAAAATGGAAGCAAGTATACTCTTGAATCTGAGGGAGTATCCAAGGATCAGGAGGACATCGTCGAACTGGTGATGGAGGAAAAGGAAGAAGTGGCAAATACTTTATATGTTGAAACCGCAATCTTCGGCAAAACCTCCGTCAATATCGGAGGTAATGGATCCATTATCGGTGGAATCGGCACAAATGCAAAGGAAAGCGCAAATCCTATAACCATAGGAGGTAGTGCCAGCGTTTCGATTTTACCGCCATATTATGATATGAATTACCCCTTACCGGATCCGAAACTGCCGGCTTTTCCGGTAAATGCGGTCACTGCTGATCTGACGGTAAGTGGTTCCCAGACAATCGATCTGGGAAATGCAACCGTATTTTACGATGTTTTGAAAGTCGAGGCTGGTGGAGTACTGACCATCAATCAAAATGGCAGCAATTCAGTTCTATCGGTTAACAGTTTGATAGTTTCTAAAGCATCCAATGGAAAAGACAAAAAACCAGCAGGGGAGATCATCATTAAGAGCGGAAGCAAAGCCCAGGTTTACATAAATTCAATTCTCACCATCAGCGGTAAGGTGAATCAGGATGCTACTCTAAACCATAAAAAGCTGGAAATCTACTACAACGGAACGGCTGCAAAACTTAGTATGGATGGGATATTGTGTTCCTATTTCCACTGCGGGAACATCAGTTTTGAAGCGATCGCCAATAAAAGCGACTTCACAGGGGTCATTGTCAGCGGCTATACCGGTGAATTCAATATTAATGGAAATACCAGATCCTATAAAAATCTAATATATGCTCCTTTTGCAACCTTGAATAAAATCAACGGAAATGCCAACTACATGGGAAGCGTTGTCGTGAATATCGCAAAAGGAAACGGAACAGCCGGGATCACTTACTCACCGGTGGTTGAGGATGGCTATGAGCTGCCAGGGGTAATAATTCCTCCGAAAAAAACGCTCTCTGTATTAAATTATCAATAATAAATTATAAGAGATTGCAGAGAATGCAGTCTCTTTTTGCGATATCATTGCCATATTCAGTTTAGATTATTTTTGCAGGGGTAAATTATCCATATAATCTAATTTATTTTACAGATCACAAAGCGTGTGATAAAATTAGTATGAATAATTATATCCAAATAATGGATGAGCGGGGGATGCAGCATGAAAAAACTATTTAACAGAAAGGGAATGATATTACCTTTTGTAATCATTGTTGGCGCAATCGTCATCATGACTGGGACTGTGCTTCTAAGCACAGGAGTTTTGGATGTGAAGGGCGGAAATTTTGTTGAAAGGGATACCCAGGCGTATTTTTCTGCCAGATCGGCAGCTGAGGCTGTAGCCCAAAAATTGGTTAAGGGTGGCGTATCGTTTCTTGCTAAACCTGACGGTTACACGGAGACCTTTACTGGAAATATTGGTGATGCAGGATATACTTACACAGCCGATGTTTCAAAAACAGGCAAAGTAATCAAAATAAGAGCTGTGGCAACACATAAAAATGTCACAGATGAAGCGACGGTATACGTTGACGAGATTACTGCTGTTGTAAATGATAAACTAGATGTAGACCTGGCAGTGTATGGAGAAAAGATTATCGCTGGAAATGGTACAGTTGATATTTACAATGGGGATATTGCCACAAGCACAACAGGTTCAGTAACTTTGGGGAGTAATCTGGATCTCCATGGGGGGTTAGTTAAGAAGGTTGATTTAGACTATCCAACACCTGTAATGGATCCAGCACCTACAGGTCTGGCAGCACTTGCAGCTGGTACTTTATCAGGTGATTATACATATTCTGGGGGAATATTAAGTATAGCAAATAACAAAACCTGCACAATCAGTTTAACTGGAGACGCAAGTTTAACTAAAATAGATAATAAAGGTACTTTAAGAATCAATTTAAACGGAGCGGATAAGAAGCTCAGGGTCGGCAGTATCACAAATAGCGGCAACATATTTGTTTCAGGAGAAACTGCAAATACCGACCCAAATGACACATTCGACGATTTGAAATTATATATCGACACCGTGTTCAATATCAATGGAGATATCAACTGGGATATCAATGCAGGAGATCCTTTGGCTAACTTGAAACCTCAGCGCCTCATCATATTTGACTATGGTACAGAATCTGTTGGCATCAACAGTTCAAATAAGTTTTGCGCCTATTATCATGTCGGTGACGTTGATATGACAGTAAATGGTAGCGCTGGGTTGGTGGGACAGTTGGTAACAAACTCTGTAGCAAACCATCTAATTACGTATACTGGGGGCAGCACAAATACTAGATTTTTGATATATGCTCCTGATGCCAATTTTAAAATGAGTGGGAATGCCACTTTGGAAGGTGCGATCATTGCGAAGAATGTTGATCCTATCATTGGTACTGCTAAAATAACTTATAATGCGATGTTTGATAATGTCGTTATCGACGGGGTGCATAGAGAGGGGGCAACCCATTATGAGGTATTACGCTGGGAAGAAGATTAATAATGGATTTACCCTTATAGAAGTAATTGTATCTATAGCGATAATAGCAATTTTACTAATGGCGGGAATTTATATGCTCTCTGGAAGCATAACAACAATCGCTGGTGAAGGAAAAGATACGGATCTTCTTTATCAAGCGCAGGATGTAATGGAAAAATTAACCGCTGATGTTCCAGTTACAGCAAGCAGCTATCCTAAATTAAGCTGGACGACACCAACAGCGGTAACAATTACCATGACTGGCAGCGGCGGAACTACTGTAAATGTAGCAGGGAAGCTATATACGATAAAGGATACAGCAAACAATGTGATCCTAAAATCATTTGTACCTGATGCAACAAGTCCATGACAGAGGGTGAAGACGATGAAAAATAGAAGGAACAGTCAAAGAGGAGTTACACTGATTGAACTGATCATAACACTGGCGCTGATCACGATCACAATTGCTGTTGTAACCAATATATTTATGGTAGCAAGGCAGACCTTTAATACAGGTGTGGACAAATCATCAGCCCAGCAGAATGCAAGGTTTGTATCCAATAAAATCACGGATGAGTTGAAATTTGCTAAAAATATTGACAGTGTTGCTTTTACATCAGGGGAATTCTATAGAATGTATGTCAATAATCATAGTTTATTGATACAAAAATATTCCGGACCAACAACTACGGTGGGTTCACCGGTTACAGTAGGCCAGTACATCGAAAGTTTAAGTTTTGCCGGAAGCCAATATGGAAAAACCATCAACTTTACGTTAAATTCAAAATCTAATTTTACCGGAAATACTGCCGAGGCAAAAGTGTTTTTAGTAAATTCTTCCGTTCAGCTGATGAATAACGTTGGCGCTAATAAGGTTATTCAGAATGCGATCACAGGTAGCGAATTGTTTTTTACGCTCTATTAATTATTCAATGAATATAAAGGATCCTTGGCAGATAAAGCTGAGGATCCTTGTTATATTTACGGAAAATTTAAGAATCCTAGGTTACAATAAGCAGAATTTACTTCATAACCTCTGAAATAAACTATATAATATTAATGATACGCACTAAATGAAGACTAATAATTGCAGGAGGATAAGACTGTGAAAGAATATTTTTATAATTTGATGCCAGAAAAAGTGCTGGAATTTTTCTATGAGTTGTCCCAGATTCCAAGAGGTTCAGGAAATGAGGAAGCCATCAGTGCCTGGCTTGGGGGATTTGCTGCGGACAGAGGGCTTGAAGTTACCAGAGACGAATATAACAATGTGATCATCAAAAAATCTGGGACGCCCGGGAAAGAAAATCTCCCGACTGTGATCCTCCAAGGACACATGGACATGGTTTGCGAGAAAAATAAGGATACCGTTTTCGATTTTGAAACCGAGCCCCTTAAACTTGAAATCGATGGCGATTTCATATTTGCCCAGGGAACTACCCTTGGCGCCGATAATGGCATTGGAGTGGCTATGATTCTTGCCGTCCTGTACAGCAGTGATTTAGTTCACCCTCCCATTGAAGGAATTTTTACAGTGGATGAGGAAAGAGGTTTGACCGGAGCCCTGAATCTTGATGTGAAGGGATTAAAGGGTAGCTACTTGATCAATATCGATACGGAAAATGACAAAGAGATCCTCACAAGCTGCGCTGGTGGAGTAAGGATAAATCATAAGATAAAAATCAAAACAATCAAGCGCCCTGAGGATTTTCAGTGCTGTGAGATTTCCATCTCCGGACTAAAGGGCGGACATTCTGGCATGGATATCACAAAAGGCAGAGGGAATGCCAATAAGCTGATGGCGAGGGTACTGGATGCCATCAGGCAGGAAATGAAGATGCACCTGATCAGTGTTTCAGGGGGATCAAAGGATAATGCGATCCCCAGAGAAGCCCAGTGCAGGATGATCATAGATAAAAAAGAGAAGGAAAATCTCGAACTGATCCTCAAGGAGTATCACAGATATTTTACTCTTGAACATGGGGAAAGCGACCCAGTGATCAAGATCCAACGAGAATATGTTTTTGACCCCTGCACAGAGATCATGGACAGACAAACCACCGATAAGGTCATCGACCTGATCCTTGTTATCCCGGACGGAGTGCTGAGTATGAGCCAGGAGCTTATTGGAATGCCTGTGAGTTCAAATAATATTGGAATCGTCGATACGGAGGATGGAAATGTCACCGTATCCTCTGCAGCAAGAAGTTCGGTTGATTCGAAGAAGATTGAAATCATTGACACCATGAAGGCAATATCCAGACAGTTGGAAACGGTATTTGGCATGCAGGGAGATTATCCGGGCTGGAGCTATTCCCCACAATCCCCGTTAAGGGAGCATGCAATCATGACCTATAAAGACCTCTTTGGGGAAGAACCGGAGGTCGTTGCGGTGCATGCAGGGGTTGAATGCGGGATACTGGGAGAAAAAATCCCCGGTCTGGACATGATCTCCATCGGACCCAATATTTACGATGTCCATTCACCAAGAGAAAAACTCAGCATCACCTCGACCAAAAAGACCTGGGCATTTCTGAAAGAAATTCTCGCAACAATTAAATAGGTGGTTAGGTGACCAGGTGGTTGGGTGGTTGGCCTGATTACATTGATGAACAAAGGTGATGATGAAACTGGACTTGCCTGTTAGAAAAAATATTAGATTAAGAAATTATTGTTATAATGAAAATGGGTATTACTTTATAACCGTCTGTACCAATGAAATGAAGAAATTATTATGTAGGGGCGAACATTGTTCGCCCGAAAATGATAATAAATTTGAATTATCTGAAACAGGTCTTTTCGTTGACACAGCCATAAACAATATCCCAAGCGTATATAGCGATATTAGAGTAGATAAGTATATTATTATGCCGAATCATTTGCATATGATTTTAATTATTGAAAGTAACGATGCAAATGGTTGCGGGCGAACACTGTTCGCCCCTACAATATCCAGAGTAATCAAACATGCAAAAGGTTGGGTTACAAAACAGATCGGTCAACCCATTTGGCAAACATCCTATTATGACCGTATTATACGGAATGAAAAAGAGTATCAGGAAATTTGGAAATATATCGATACGAACCCGCTTATGTGGGAGTTGGACAAATATTATCAGGAATAAATTTATACCGAAATTGTACATCGTAAATCGTACATTGTAAATTGAATAAGGGAGGGAACATCATGCGGATATTATGCTTCGGCGATTCAAATACATGGGGGTATGACCCTGAAACCGGGAACAGATTCCCCAAAAATATCAGATGGACTGGAATTTTACAGGAAAAGCTGGGTGATGGCTATGAGATCATCGAAGAAGGCTTAAATGGCCGGACTACGGTATTTAAGGACCCTTTCCAGTGGACCCATGACAGGGAAGGAAGCAAGTATTTGCCCACCTGCCTGATGAGCCACCGGCCTCTTGATGTGGTGATCATCCTGCTGGGAACCAATGACATGAAGGCAATATACAATGCAGATGCCTGGACAATCGCCAAGGGGGTTGGAACCCTGGTGGATGTGGTAAAAACACTGCTTTCCGGGGAAGAAAGTCCAAAGGTCATCGTGATCTCTCCGCCGAACACTTCGAAATTCAGCGATTTTGCCCTGCAATTTTTAGGAGCAGATGAAAAAATTAAAGATATTCCACAAGAGTATAGACGGATGGCTCAGGAAAAGGGAGTCAGCTTTCTCAATGCCACCCAATGGGTGATGGCAAGTCAGGTGGATGGCATTCATCTTGATGAAGAAGGGCACATGATACTGGCAGAAAAAGTATATGAATACCTGAAAGGATAGATGATGAAAAAAAATAAAAAACACGCTGTTTTAGCGCTGATTTTGCTTTATACAATAGGGGTGATGTACCTCACATTAACACCAAGTCACAGCACCATCGTGTATGGTACGGAATATAACACAGTACTTTTTAGGAGTATTAACAATTATTTAAGACATATGCGAAATTTTGGACTCATAAACTTTGAAGCATTCAAATATTTCCCGGGAAATCCCATCAGCTTCGTAAAAAACATTTTTACGGTTTCGTTTATGAATTTACTGGGAAATATCGTTCTTTTCATGCCTTTAGGCGTATTTATGGGAATGTATTTCAAGAGATGGGTCCTTCTCAAGTCCTTTCTCCTGGGATTTTTAGTATCTTTGGCTATTGAGGTGATCCAGTTTATCGGATTAAGCTCCAGGCGGGCGGATGTGGATGACATTTTGTTAAACGTGGCCGGCGCACTGGTTGGAACCATACTATACCTCTTGTACAAATTGCTCACAGGAAAGAGGGAAACGATTGAAGAATAAAACAGTATTTATCTGCTCAAGCTGCGGTGCGCAGTCAAATAAATGGCAGGGATTTTGCTCAAATTGCGATTCCTGGAATACCTATGAGGAAAAGCAAATTTTTAGACAGAAGAATTCTGAAGAAAGACAGACCCCGGTGAAAAAGGTCCAAAGACTTTCAAAAATTCCACCATCCAGCAACCAGCGGATCATAACCGGTATCAAGGAATTCGACAGGGTCATGGGCGGTGGGATCACCAGGGACTCGGTTACCATCATGACGGCAAAGCCAGGGGCGGGAAAGTCGACCCTGCTTCTCCAGGTGGCGGGTGAACTGGCGGGAAAAGACTACCGGATCCTGTACGCTTCCGGAGAAGAAAGTGAAAGCCAGATCAAAAGCCGTGCTGATCGAATATTTGACAGCATCCCTGACAATCTCTTTGTAACCTGCGACAATAATCTTAGCAGCGTCATTGCAAATATTCAGGAAACCGATCCCCAAGTCATTATTCTGGACAGCATACAGACCTTTTTAATGCCGGATGTATCCGATTCACGGGCAGGCTCTCCTACCCAGACTATGGAATGCGCTAATGCCATGCTGCAAATCGCCAAGGACAGTACGAATCCCCGGGCAGTGATCATTGTGGGGCAAATGACAAAAAAAGACGAAATGGCGGGACTCCGGGCCCTTGAACACCTGGTGGATACCGTGCTTATCATCGAAGGTGAGAATGAAGAGGAACTCCGGGGTCTTTCGGTTTCAAAAAACCGGTTTGGCAGCACCTGGGAAAGGGGTTTCTTCACCATGAGCGAAAAGGGACTCATCTCCATCGACAATCCCTCGGAATTTTTTATGACCAAAAGGGAGCACGGGGAACTGGTTGGTGGAAGCGCGATCACCGTAATACGGGATGGGTCCAGGCCCATCATTGTGGAGATCGAAAGCCTGGTTTCACATTCCTTCACGCCCTACCCATCCCGGATCTGCGAGTGTATCCCAAAAGATCAGCTGAATACCCTGATCTCCGTGCTGGAGCAAAAAACCGGAATCTTCCTCTACGACAAGAATGTGGTCCTGAAAGGTACAGGGGGCCTGCGGCTTAAGGAGCAGTCCGTTAATTTGTGCGTCATCATGAGCATCGTTTCTTCTGTAAAAAACAAGGGGATTCCAGGTGGGATTGCCTTTATTGCAGACATTGGGCTGACTGGTGAATTAAAAAAAGTGCCTTCTATAGAGCAGCGGATCAAGGAGCTGGACAGAATGGGTTTTGAGAAGGTCTATATCGCGAAAAATGACCTTCACATCAAACAGACCTATGAAAATATTGAAATCAGACAGTTTCGAAATATCCGGGAGGTCATTGAGGATGTTTTTGGGAAGCATCTATAAAAAGAAGCATTTTATGACAATTAAATTTCCTATGAAAAATTAGTGATTTTTATTTGACATAACCCTATTTGATGTGATAACATAGTTAATTTTGACATAACTTCACTGCTGTGCTATAATTATTCCTATAGCAAGGAGGGTTTCTATGTTTAAAGTTGGAGATAAAATTGTATATCCTATGCACGGTGCAGGGATAATCGAAGATATTGAGGTGAAAGAAATACTGGGTGAAACCATGCCTTACTATATTTTGAGACTACCCGTAGGCAACATAAAGATCATGGTACCTGTGAAAAACAGCCAGGAACTTGGCATCCGAGACATCGTTTCTGAAGGAAAAATGGAAGAAGCCCTGGGGATTCTCCAAACCTGCAAGACGAAGATGGATCCGAACTGGAACAGAAGGTATCGGGAAAATCTGGAAAAGATCAAAACAGGAGATATTCTGGATGTAGCTGAAGTAGTGAAAGATCTGTTCATTATGGACAGGGAAAAAGGTCTCTCCACGGGCGAGAAAAAGATGCTGAATAATGCAAGGCAGATACTGATCAGCGAACTGGTACTGGCGAGAGATATTGATAATAAGCAAGCCGAAGAGCTCATAACTGATTGTCTTAAAGAGTAGACCATAGGTTAAATGGGACGGTGACATTTTACACATACCTGGAGTTTAATAGATGACAATGGTGTGTATGAGGTCAGCGTCTCTTTTCGTTATACAAGTGTAATTGTCAATGACGCTGAATAAAACATAAAAATTTACAAAAAAATTAAGTATAACTTAATAAATCTCTGGTATAATAGTCACCATACGATTATTTATGATTTTGATTAATGGGAAAGGAGGTGAAAAAAATGGTAAAGAAAGCGATTAGATGGGTAATGACTGTTTTGGGAATTATCACAGGGTATCAGGTAGCCTCGGCTTTGACAAACTCTGAGTATATTGAGACCCTGATTGGAAAATTTGCCGAAACGCCATACAAAATTGGTATTAACATTATCGGTGGACTTATTCTTGGATTAATATTTTATATTTTCTCCCCTGCAATTATAAATGTCGGATTAAAAATATCCGCAAAGATGGAAAATGCGCTGTCAAAAATTTCTATGAATGAACTGGTCACTTCTACTGTCGGTCTGATCATCGGACTGATCATTGCTGCATTGATATCTATTCCTATCAGTAACTTCACATTGTTCCCCGGCCTGACAGAGATCATTGTAACATTGATCTATATCCTGTTTGGGTACATGGGAATTAAGGTGACAAGCAAGAATACAGAAGTGTTTGTGAACATTTTCAAAAGGACCCAGAAGGACGTTAAAGGCCAAAAGCCAAAAACAACAAGTCCTAAAATTCTGGATACCAGCGTAATTATTGACGGAAGGATTTTTGACATCTGCCAGACAGGTTTTGTAGAGGGAGTCCTGATTATTCCAGGATTTGTACTTAAAGAGCTGCAATATATCGCCGATTCTTCAGATTCTCTGAAAAGAACCAAGGGAAGACGTGGCCTCGACATTCTTAACAGGATACAAAAAGAACTGGACATCGAGGTAAAAATTTCTGAAAAAGATTACCCGGATGTTCATGAGGTGGATTCCAAGCTTCTAAAACTCGCCCAGGAGATCAAAGGCAAAGTGGTTACAAATGACTACAACCTGAATAAGGTTGCAGAGTTCCACGGCGTTGAGGTACTCAATATCAATGAACTGTCAAATGCCGTTAAACCTGTGGTTATCCCAGGGGAAGACATGGTAGTTACAGTGATCAAGGAAGGCAAGGAAGCCGGACAGGGTATCGCCTATCTTGACGATGGCACAATGATCGTTGTGGAAAATGGGAGAAAACTCGTTGGTGAGACCATAGAGGTCCTTGTAACAAGTGTGCTTCAGACGGCTGCAGGGAGAATGATTTTCGTTAAACCCAAGAAAACCGCCAACCACAGATCGGCATAAAAGCAATTTACATTTTTACAATTTACGATTCACAATTTAGAATGTACAATTACAGTGGTTTTTAGAATCAATTTAAGAAATTGATTCTAAAAACTCTTTTTTTTATATGCATCACAATTGTAAATTGTACACTGTACATAGTACATTGTCTTGAGCGAATTGCTGCCCGTAAATATATGTAGATTTTTTACAGTTAAAATTATATAATGTATGAAGTTAAAATTTAGAAACGAGGCGAATTCAATGAGCAAGCCTTTTGTCAGTGCAATCATTGTTGCTGCTGGAACGGGTTCTCGAATGAAAGCGGGAGTAAACAAGCAGTACCTCTACCTTGATGGGAAGCCTGTTCTCGCCCACACACTCCTCGCATTTGAAAAATGTGAGCTGATCGATGAAATCATCCTTGTCATAAGTGAAAGTGACATGGAAATCTGTCAGAGGGACGTTATTAAAGCAAACAAAATAAAAAAAATCAAACATATCGTTGCCGGAGGATCAACCCGACAGGAATCCATGTACAATGGTCTCTTACTGGTAAATCAGAATTCGGATATTGTCATCACTCATGATGGAGCAAGACCCCTTATTCATCAAAGCACACTTTTGAAGTGCATAGAGATAACCCTGGAATATGGCGCATCAGTCGTTGCGGTTCCAGTAAAGGAAACAATAAAAATTGTGAACGAGAACCGTGAGGTGGAAAGCACGCCGAAAAGATCAGATCTATGG
>JAAXUP010000259.1 GCA_013335935.1 Eubacteriaceae bacterium
CTCGTATAAGGTTTTTGCTCTCTTCATGATCCCCATTTCATCATCACTCATTCTGTAGAAATCTGTGACGATCTTTGCCCTTTCACTGTCAAGACGAGGATAGGTAGTCCTGTATCTTTCCTTAAGCCGGTTTACCCTGTCTGTTATTGGTTTGAATTCGTACATGTTAACACCCCTTTTAATTGTTTTTTCGAGCAGCACTCGCGGCTATTATCAATGGATTTTTACCGTCAGCCCGTAAGATTCAATAAGCTCTTTGCAGTACGCCATATGTTGGTCATCAGGTGTTTCAATATCGTCCAACTGGTAATCTTTATTAAGTCTTTGATATTTCACAATACCAAATTTATGATAGGGTAAAATCTGAATCACGGTGACAGCATCCTTTATCCTTGCACAAAACTGAGCAGTTGCTCTGAGATTTTCTTCCGAGTCATTAATTCCTGGGATAATGGGAACCCTGATCTGAATCTTCACACCTTCCTTTGCCATCTTGCTGGCATTTTCCAAAATCAGTTCATTGGGAACACCCACCAGATCCATGGATTTTCTGCTGTCCATATGCTTTAGATCCAAAAGTACCAAATCGACATAGGGTATGGCCTGTTTTATGGTTTCCCATTTAGCGAAACCTGTAGTATCTAGACAAGTATGAAGCCCTTCTGCCTTGCAGGCTTTCAACAACGCTGAAGTAAAGCCGATCTGTGATAATGCCTCCCCCCCGGAAATCGTTACTCCGCCTCCGGACTTTTTGTAGTAAGCCTCATCTTTTCGGATCGTATCCATGATTTCATCCACTGTGACGTCATCTCCAATAACCGTCAACGCTTTAGAAGGACAGCTATCCACACACTTAAAGCATTTGGTGCATTTCTCCAAATCGACACTCACTCTTGTAATTTCTTTTTTCATGGACTCTGAATATACTTTTTCACCTTTGGTGAATGCCTGTGCAGTACAAACTTCCAGACATTTTCCGCAGCTTTCAATGCCGATGCACCTGATATCAAACAGCCCCAGCTGTTTATGAAATGCCTGGGATTCAGGGCTATGACACCATAGGCAGCTTAATGGACACCCTTTCAGAAATACTTCCGTTCGTATTCCCGGTCCATCATTTACTGTAAACCGCTGTATATCGTATATTCTGCCGGTTATTTGGTTTTCCATAAAACAGATCTCCTTCAACGTTATTATTGAATATTCTAAAGACCACATTCAAGCTGTACTTGTTTTGTTAACGATTACACAAAATAAAGTGCCGTTAATTTTACCCGTGTTTAATTTAGATTATATCATCTTTGCAAAAAAATACAATAAGAATAGTGTACATTTTTTAGCTCGCTAAGTGTTGATTTGCCGTGGGAATAAAAAAAAGGCACCTCCACTGCCCTGCCCGGTAGTGGAGTACCCAATACATCATGTGTATGCATTCATTCTTTTGCCCCGCACAAATCCAATAAGCCTGAGTCCGGATTTTTTTGCAGCCTTTATGGCTTTGTCCGTAGGAGCAGATCGGGAAACCAGCATAGGGATCCCTCTTTTTATTACCTTGTCCGTTATCTCCGAAGACATCCTGCCAGTTGTCAGCACGATCTTATCGGAGAGTTCCAGTCCATCTATCAGCGCTCTGCCCAGGATTTTGTCAAGAGCATTGTGTCTTCCAATATCATCCTCAAAGTAAATGATTTCATCGTAATTACATAGGGCGCAACTGTGCACTCCCCCT
>JAAXUP010000061.1 GCA_013335935.1 Eubacteriaceae bacterium
ATAAATGCAACTTATCCTGCAAGCATTGCAGTGTAAGCAATATACAAGCTGTGCTATACCCTTATTCCCGGATAAAAGCCGATATGAAGAAAATGCATGAAGAGGGAGTCAGAGTTTTACTTTTTTATGGGGGAGAACCCTTTTTGTGGGAAGATCATGGCATTACATTAAGAGATCTTGTCATAGAGGCCAGGAGGATGGGATTCCTGCTTGTAAATGTTGTCACCAATGGAACCTTCCCACTGAATTTACCGGAGGCTGATCTGATTCTTGTGAGTCTGGACGGAGGAAGAGAAAAGCACAATGAAATCAGAGGGGATACGTATGATCTGATCCTGAAAAATATAAATAATGCACCTTCCGTGAATATCTGTCTCTACATGGCTATCAATCAAATCAACAAAACAGATATCGAGAAGGTATGCGAAACTGGATTGAATATGAAAAATGTAAAGGCAATTTCCTTCAACTTTCATACCCCATATCCTGGAACGGAATATTTAAAATTATCCGTGGAAGAAAAAAAAGACTGCTGCGACCGGATCACTAAACTGATGGATCTGGGCTATCCCATATTGAATCTTAGAAGTGCATTTCCTTACCTGGTGAACAATACCTTTAATACGCCTTGTTACCAATGCGTTATCATGGAGAACGGGAGAGAATGGGTATGCGGCCGCTGTATCGATATCGAAGGGTTATGCGAGGAATGCGGCTTTTTCTTTGCAGCCGAATACTCCCTTGTTTTCAGTGGAAAATTGAAGGTGATATTCGAAATGTACAAAACCTACGTGAGAATCTAGGAGGGGCGCCGAAATGTTGTTTACATCCTTACTTAGAGTGTTTCTGACTCGATCATTGAAACCATTTATTTTTGATCACAGCAACCGGAATGAATTGGATTTTGAATCCCTGAACGATCTGGGACTTTATGTACATATCCCGTTTTGCAGGTCCTTATGCAGTTTTTGTCCATATTGTAAAGAAAAGTACAACAAACAAAGGGCAGATTCCTATAAAATCGCCCTATTAAAAGAAATCGATCTGGCATGTGGAAAGCAGACAAAGGTAAAGATGGTAACCAGCTTGTATTTTGGCGGGGGAACCCCTGCACTGATGATCGACGACCTGAAGGATATCATTGATAAGTTAAAAAGCTATTTTTCCATTGCTGGGGGTATTGGCGTGGAACTTCACCCAAAGGACATTGAAGAAGAGACTTTGCAAAAGTTAAAAGCGGCAGGAGTAACCATGGTCAGTGTGGGGATCCAATCCTTCAATGAGAAATGTCTTCAAAAACTGGGAAGAAACAATGATTCCTTTATTGAAAAGCTTGACCTTCTTTCCCAAAGTGGTTTTGACGTTGTAGATGTGGATTTTATCTTTGGGATCCCGGAACAAACCGATGAAATTCTGGCTGATGACATCAAGACCGCATTTGATCATGGAGCGACTCAAGTATCCACCTATCCATTTATTGATTTCACATTTGCTGACAATGCGTACAAACCCATGTCTGAAAAAGTGAAAAAGAAAATGCTGAAAAGTCTTACAACATACTGTTCGAAAATCGGGATTGAAAGGACTGCTGTCTGGACTTTTGCAAAACCCTGCACCCAGAAGTATTCATCCATCACAAGAGATAATTTCCTGGGCTTCGGGGTGTCGGCTACAACACTTCTTAAAGACAGCTTTAAAATCAATACCTTCTCCATCGATGGATATATCAGAAGGGTAAATGAAAATTTGCTTCCTACCTCTCTGACGTTAGAGTTTACCAGGAGACAACGGGCCGTCTACTTCTTGTTCTGGAGCGCTTACGCCCTAAGTATCAATCCGGAGAAATTCGAAAAATTAATTGGCATCCCATTGAATAAAATGTTTGCCTTGGAACTTTTTATCGCTGAAAAAGCAGGGATCCTTCAAAAAAAAGAAGATATTTATGAAATTACCAATAAAGCTGCGTATCTCTACCATTCTATCGAACAGATTTATACAACGGCCTACATTGATAAGATGTGGAATGTATCGAGAAATGAAGCTTTTCCGGATAAGATCATATTAAAATAGAAAATGTGCAGGGTGGTGAAGGTGTGAACAGAGAAATCAAAAAAATACTGTTTCTTTTATTGGCTATGGTCATGCTGATTATTTTTGGAACCACCGGTTACATTTTGCTATTAAAAATTTCTTTTATCGATGCCTTATATATGACAATTATTACACTTTCAACCGTAGGGTTCAAGGAAGTAGCAGAGTTGAACGCAGCGGGGAAAATATTCACTATGCTGATCATCACCGGAGGCATCAGCACCGCTGCATATACGCTGACCTATTTGGCTTCATTTGTTCTGGGTGGGGAATTCAGGGAAATTTTACGGAGGAGAGCGATGGAAAATACAATTCAGAATTTAAGGGATCATTACATTCTTTGTGGAGTAGGACAGACAGGGATGAGCGTGATCAAACGCTTTCAAAAAAGCAATGTGAAATACATAGCCATCGAAAAAGATGAAGAGAAGGTAAATGCCTTGCTGGACGAAAATATCCTAGTCATCCACGGCGATGCGACTTCCGAGGAAACACTTGAAAAAGCCGGGATTCAATACGCAAAAGGCATGGTGACCTCTCTGTCCAATGATGCAGACAACGTTTTTACGGTACTGACGGCAAAAGGAATGAGAAGCGACCTGCATATCGTTTCACGGGCCATAGGCATCAACGCCCATGCCAAGTTGAAAAGGGCAGGGGCAGATCACACCATATCACCCAACGAACTTGGAGGAGACCGAATGGCTACCCTGCTGCTTCGACCGGCGGTGGTATCTTTTCTGGATATCACTACCCAGCTTGGGGAGATGGTCTTTGATATTGAAGAGGTGACTATATCAGTGGGGTCGCCATTTGCAGGAATGTCCTTGAAAGATTCCCGTATCCGGGAGATCACAGGACTCAATGTTTTAGCGATCCAAAAACTGGGAGAAGAGAATATTCATCTGAATCCTGATTCCAATGAACACATTAAACCCGGTGACAAATTACTGGTTCTGGGACAATTAAACCAAATCGAAGAGCTAAAAAAAATTGAGAGTCTAAGGAAACCTTAGACTCTTTACACGCCCCATTACCTCAAGGAGAATGATCGATATGACGACCAGTATTCCGGGCAGGATGAGAACCGGCCATGGGGGAAAAGACAACGCAAAAAAGCTGCGAAGGAAAGGCGTTACGGTTATGATGCCCAGGGTAATGACGATTGCGAAGATCAAACTGCTCCGAAGCACAGTCAGAGGGCGGGCCAGGATCACGACGATCCACAGACTTATAAAAAGAAGAACAAAGGCAGCGACTGTTCGGGACTGCTCCAAAGTGACCTCTGGAGAACCCATGGCATAAGCATAAGCTGTAAAGGTGGAGCATGCCGTCAGAAAACCCACAGGTACTGTAAAATGTAAAACCCGGTTGATGAACCCCGGTTGATAACGTCTTAAGTTGGGCGCAAGTGCAAGGAAAAAAGCCGGTATTCCGATTGTCAGGTCACCTGTCAATGTAAGATGCCTGGGCAGGAAGGGGAAAGGCCAGCCCATAACGACAATGGCAATTGAAATCAGCAGGGCATATACTGTTTTCGTAAGGAAAAGATTGGCGACCCGTTCAATATTTGAAATCACCCTGCGCCCTTCCGCTACGATAACAGGCAGTGTAGAAAATTTTCCGTCCAGAAGAACGATTTGGGCTATGTGCCTGGCAGCAGCGACACCTGAGCCCATGGCGATTCCCAGATCTGCATCCTTCAAGGCTAGAACATCATTGACCCCGTCTCCGGTCATTGCGACAACATGGCCTCTTAAATGGAGAGCTTTGATCATCTTTTGCTTATCCTGAGGGGTGACTCTTCCAAATACCGTATGATCCGTCATGACATCTGCCAGAGCCTCCAAATCTTCAGGTAGAAATCTTCCGTCAAAGGGTTTTCCCACATCCGTTATGCCAGCTCTTTTCGCCACAGACGCAACGGTGGAAGGGTTGTCACCTGAGATGATCTTGATCGCAACGCCCTCTTCTTTAAAATACTTCATGGCGGCAGAGACGTCTGACCTGACCTTTTCATTGAACAATATGAGTGCGGCAGGTCGAAGAACGGGCAAGGTTTCCGATCCTGTCCAGACAGGACTGCTGGCAAGGAGCAGTACCCGGAAACCGGCTTCCGTAAGGGAAGTGATCTGAAGAGTCAGGGCTTCATCTGGAGCTGAGTCAGCAAGCAGCATTTCAGGCGCTCCCAGATACCAACAGCCGTTTTGGCCAAAATTTGCAGCGCTCCATTTCCGTGAAGACGAGAAGGGAATCGTATCGACAGCTTCCCAGGCTCCTGTGTTGGGATAGGCGGCAGCAATAGCAGCTAATGTCGTGTTAGGGAGGGTTGTCGCCTCGCCTATTGCTCCCAGAGCCAACTCGGAGCCAGCCTCCTGTTCAAGTTTAACCAGCTGATCCAGGACAAGTTTTCCTTCTGTCAGCGTGCCGGTTTTGTCAAGGCACAAAACATCTACCCGTGCCAGCGCTTCAACAGCAGGGAGCTGCTGGACCAGCACCTTCTGTTGCCCAAGGGATATTACACTCAATGCGAAGGTCATGCTAGTTAAAAGGACCAAACCCTGGGGAATCATTCCTACCATGCCGGCAATTGCGCCAACGGCTGCTGGCCTGATGGGCAGATCGGCCCGAAGCTGACTGTAGTACAGTAACAGACCTGCGGGAATAATGAACCAGGTCACCCATTTCAGGATGGTGTTTATCCCATTGTGCAGCTCGGATCGGGCCAGATTGAAACGGCGGGCTTCCGATGCAAGTTTATGAGCGTACGAGTCGGCACCGACCTTGGTTACACGGAATTTACCTGAACCTGCAACAGCAAAACTCCCGGAAAGAAGCTCATCACCCGTTTTTTTTATGATTGGGACGGATTCCCCGGTGAGAAGTGATTCGTCGATTTCCAGACCTTCCGAAAAAAGAAGGATCCCATCGGTGACCACCTGATCCCCAGCGCTTATTTGGACGACATCGTCAAGGACCACCAGGTCTGTGGATATTTCCTGTAGCAGCGTTTCCCGGATGACATGCGCCTTGGGTGCGACGATCAGGGATAAACGATCCAGGGTAAGTTTGGCCCGCACTTCCTGTATGATCCCAATAAGGCTGTTGAAAATCAGAACAAATCCAAACAAGGCATCATGGAAGGAGCCGGCAAGTAGTACAATGAGAAGCAGGCTTCCCAGTATCCCGTTGAAAAAAGTAAATACATTAGCCTTGAATATCTCCTTATAAGAGCGGCTGGTTTCCTGAGGGGCAGTATTGACTTGTCCCTGACTCATCCTTTGAGAAACCTGTGTACTGTCAAGACCCTGAAGTTCGTTGTTTTCCATAGTAAGTATCCCCCCTTAAATGTTACTTTCATTATACATCACAAGAATAGCGTCTGCGACGCGTTATTCAAGTATTCTAGGAAAGTATGGACCCCAGCGAGCTAGTCGAACTTTCCTAGTATAAAAAAAAGCAGCCAGCTCTATCATATTTAGAGTTGGCTGTGATTTGTTTTCAGGTCATTTCATAAGGTTCGAAATAATTCCGGATTCCGATGTTGATCTTTTTATACAT
The DNA here is from genome assembly GCA_013335935.1 of Eubacteriaceae bacterium. Taxonomy (GTDB): domain Bacteria; phylum Bacillota; class Clostridia; order Eubacteriales; family Alkalibacteraceae; genus JAAXUP01. Next base: position 5,653 of record JAAXUP010000061.1, read on the forward strand.
TTCATAGGATTTGATGATAATGTCGTCGATGGTCTCTTCGGGAAGCTCCATTAGCCGGTAGATGATTCGGATCTTATATTTGATCAGATCATCAAGGGGAATATCCAGATACCCTTGCACATATTTTTCCACAAGCCCCATGCTGGATGATGCGCTGACTACCCGGATCAGTTTGATCTCATCGTTTGTAAAACCCAGGCGATATTTGTTGTTGTGAAGCTTGTAGAAGAACTCCACGACCCGTGTATTCTCATCAATAAGTACATTTTCTCTGCAAATTTCGTAAAAGAATTTTTTGTAATGATCATCAGAAAGAAGAAGGGACATGAAGACCCAGTTTTCCACTGCCGTCGCATACTTTAATTCATATACATAATTATTTTTTTCCAGAAGGTTCTGAACCAGATCCTTGACTTCAATCAGAAAGTTGGTATAAATTATTGATGCAATCCGGCTTTTGTTTTTAAAATAATAAGGAATCAGGCCGACATTTACCCCTGCCTCATCGCAAATCAATTTGCAGGAGGTGCTGGAATATCCTTTCTCATAAAAAAGCCTTTTGCTGGTATCGATAATATTCTGTTTGGTGTCTATACCTTTTTTGTAATACGCCATATGAACCATCCTCTTTGTTCAGATTGTGCAAAATCATGATATCTTTATATAATATTAACTGCATATAAATAATTTAATTTTACCACATGTTGTGTTAAAAAAGAAGAATAAAGTTACAGCCGATATAAATAGGTGAAAGCTGTTTGATAAGGGGATTAATGGTTATAAAATAAATGATGATTTAATATTTTATGGAGGTGTGAAATGAAAATAGGTTTGGTTTCTTTTCAATCGTCATTTCAAAGGGGAGATGCCCTTGAGAGGTCTCTAAAACCCTTTTTATCAGGAATAGAAACCGAACTGGGGGAAGAACTCCACAGGATCGATTTAAGCACCGCTAAGGACTATGATGTGGTTATTTCCTTTATTAAAACAGGAGGAACTGAGAACTACTTCAGGGAGGCTTTCGAAAAACTCAAGGAACCCTACCTGCTTCTTTCCACCGGCAATAACAATTCTCTGGCAGCTTCCATGGAGATCCTTTCTTTTTTGAGGCAGCAGGGCTTAAGGGGAGAGATCCTTCATGGCGATCACCAGTTCATTGCAGGAAGAATAAACAAACTCAGGAAAATCATCACAACTAAAAACCGTTTGGCAGGGGCAAAATTCGGAGTTGTGGGAAAGCCTTCAGATTGGCTGATTTCCAGTGGAGTCGATTATTCCCTCATTAAGGAAAAATCCGGAATAGAAATGCTGGATATCTCCATGGAGGAATTCAAGGATGAAATCAGAAACCGGCACAGCTATTCAAACCGCTTTATTGAGGAAATAAGAAGCAAGGACTTCGACAAAAAACAGTTGGAGGATTCCTTTTATATCTATGGAGCCCTGAGGTTTCTCGTGGATAAGTACGGACTGTCCGCACTGACCGTTAGATGTTTTGACCTGCTGGAGGATGTCTGCAATACCGGTTGTCTGGCTCTGGGGATTTTAAATGCAGAAGGAATACCGGCAGGCTGCGAGGGAGATATCCCTTCCTTGATTTCAATGGCGATTCTTCATTTTCTCACCGGAAAACCGGTATTCATGGCGAACCCCTCAAGGATCGATATGAAAAAGAATAAGGTAATTTTCGCACATTGCACCATGCCCGTCAATATGCCGGAAAAATTCGAACTGGATACCCATTTTGAATCCGGAATCGGTGTTGCTGTCCGTGGAGAATTGAAAAAAGGGGATGGAACGGTCTTTAAAGTATCCGGAGATTTCTCCAATCACTTCGTTTCAGGTTGTCAAATCGAAAGAAATCTTGCTGAGAATGAACTGTGCAGAAGCCAGGTTGAACTGACTCTGGACAAGGACGTGAGGTATTTCCTCCATGAAAGCATTGGGAACCACCACCTGATCACAAACGGGGATCATTCCGCTTTGATCAAAGAGTTTTTTAAATATTTTTAAAAAGAAAAAGGAATTTGCTTCAGTTATAGCAAATTCCTTTAATCGTATCATTCCAGCGCCATTAGTCTGATTTTACATACTCCATCCAGGATTTTAAGTTTCTCGATCAGCAAATCAAGACCGATATCAAGCTCCATCACATCAAGGGTGATATTTACAATGGCATTGTCATTGATGGGGATATCCTGATTGATGGTAAGAATATTTGCATTTTCTTCAGCCAGGATATTTAAGAGATGAGATAGGATTCCCTTCTTGTGTTCCAGAATAAATGAAAGGGTGGCTTTTCTCCCAAGATCAGTGGAAGGAGAGAAGATGTAATCCTTATATTTATAATAGGTGCTTCGACTGATTCCCACTTTTTTTACCGCGTCGCTGATATTTTTGATTTTTCCGCTGTCGATAAGATTTTTAGCTTCGATTACTTTATCATAATACTCCGGTAATATTTCCTTGCTTACTATCAGGTACTTCGTCAACATAAAAACACTTCCTTAGATTACTTTGCAGATTACTCCGTCTGGGTCCACATTCAGGCGCTTTATTTTCCATACATCTTCCAGGGTGACCAGAAATTCATTCATATTCTCGTGGAAATCGTGACTCCTCTTTGTAATGCAAAGAAGGCTTGGTCCTGCTCCGCTGATCATGCAGCACAATGCGCCGGCACTCAGGGCAGCAGCCTTTATTCCATCAAAATTCCGAATAAGCTTCTTTCGGAAGACTTCATATAAATAATCCTGAGAGGCCATTTTGATCCCTTCCAGGTCTCCCTGAATCAAAGAAAGCATCATAAGGCTGGCATTTGCCACGTTTAAAGTTGCATTGGGAAGGGGTACAACTGCTGGGACGACGGCTCTTGATTTTTTTGTTGATAGTGGAAAATCAGGGATCAAAACATAAAAATCAAATACATCCTTTACAGGTATATTCCTGAAGTAATATTCATCATTATATTTTGAACTTACTGTAAATCCTCCATAAAGGGCAGGGGAAATATTATCCGGATGCCCTTCGATTTCGCAGGCCATAAGAAACAGGTCTTTTTTTGTGTAAGGAGAGCCTAAAATCATGTTCGCCCCGGCTAGTCCTGCGATAATGCAGGTAGCGCTGCTTCCCAGTCCTCTGCCTGTGGGGATTGCCGTATCGAACTTGATATAAAGATTTCTAAAATAAGCCGGGTTGTTGTGAAATTTTCTAAAAAGCTTAAGAGCGGAAGTATAAACAAGATTGTATCTGTTTTTATATTTATCCTCGCAGCCTTCGATTCTGAGCTTTCTGGATTCACCGATGATAAACCGGTTGTAAAGACCAAGAGCCAACCCGAAGGAATCAAAACCAGGCCCTAAATTTGCCGATGTGGCAGGTACAATAATCTCATACACGTTGATCACACCTGTCTGTTTAGAAAATCGGTAATGCTTTGTTTCATGCCCTCAAATGTGCAGACGTCCTTATGGAGATCCTCAGCACCGCACATTTCAATCAGATCAACAGGCAGAGGAGTGCCGGTTTTATCGGATAATTCCTTGATGAGAAGATATTCGTCCAGGTCAGAAGGTCCGAATATGGCTTCGTACACGGACTTGGTAAATTTAAACGGGCTGGCTGTAGAAAGGATGATATTCAGGGTTTCATCCTTTGTAGCTTTTACATAGTCGCCGTAAACTTTGCAGGCTACGGCGGTATGTGTATCCATAAGGTAATGGTATTTTTCAAAAACATCCTTGATAGTGGTCAGGGTATCCTCCTCGCTGCAATAGTTGCCATAGAAATTATCATCGATGGCATCCTTGATTTCATCATCCACCTTATATGTTCCGCTGGAATTTAAAAGGTCCATGGATTTCTTAACAAAAACCTTGTCGTTTCCTGATACATGGTAGATTAGTCTTTCAAAATTGCTGGAAACTAAAATATCCATTGAAGGTGATACCGTCTTTAAAAATGGCCTGTTTCTGTTGTACTCTCCGGTTTTGAAGAATTCGTATAAAACATTATTGTCATTTGAGGCACAGATCAGTTTATTAACGGGAAGACCCATCATTTTTGCATAATACCCAGCCAGGATATTTCCGAAGTTTCCGGTGGGGACAGTAAAGTTGATCATATCCCCTGCCTTTAACTTTCCAGCCTTGACAGATTCCACATAGGAATAGAAGTAATAAACGATCTGGGGTACCAGACGGCCGATATTGATGGAATTTGCCGATGAAAGGATATGCCTGGTGGCTTTCAGGCTTTCGTTGTACGCCTTGTCGCTGAAAATTTCTTTGACGCCTCTTTGGGCATCGTCGAAATTTCCATCAATAGCCAGTACCTGCACATTTTTCCCCTTCTGGGTAGTCATCTGTTTTCTTTGGATCATGCTAACACCTTCGTCCGGGAAGAAAACCACAATGCTGGTGCCCTCGACATCTGCGAAACCCTCCAGAGCAGCTTTCCCGGTGTCGCCGGAGGTTGCTGTAAGGATCACGATCTCATCAGTCACCTTCTGGATTTTTGCCGATTCTGTGAGAAGGTGAGGAAGGATGCTGAGCGCTACGTCCTTAAATGCCAGGGTCGGTCCGTGATATAATTCAAGAAAATTCAAATTGTCAAATGAGACGATGGGTGTTACTTTTTCGGTATTGAATTTATCATAAGATAAATCAATGATCTTTCGAAGATGGGATTCTTCAAATTCATGAAAAAACCTTGAAAGAACCTCATAGCAGATTCCCTTGTAATCCATGTCCATGATGGCGGCCAGCTCCAGTGAGGGAAAACTTTCAGGGACAAACAGACCTCCGTCGGAAGAAATTCCCTTTAGAATAGCTTCTGATGGGTCTGCTTTGATATTTGAACGCGTACTTTCGTATTTGATACTCATTAAAAAAACCTCCATAAATTTTTTTGTTGCTGTTGTAATTCTATATTTAATATGATAAAATGTTTTCGTATAAAATACAAGTGTTTTTATTTTAAAAACATTAAATAATTTGAGGTGAAGGCATTGAAAATCGGACTTCTGGGAATTGGAACAGTAGGCACCGGGGTATATGAGATCATTAATGGCGAAAAGGGTAACTATTTTGCCAATACTGAGGAAAAGGTTCATATTACCAAGGTGCTGGTAAGAGATATCCACAAAAATCGAAAGACCCAAATTCCATCTGAAATAATGACGGATAATTTCGACGATATCATTAACGATGATGAAATCGAGGCAATCATATTTGTAATGGGTGGGATGGAGCCTGAATACAGCTACATGCTCAAAGCCATCGAAAGAAAGAAGCATATCATCACTGCAAACAAGGCAATTGTCTCTGAATATCTTGATGTTCTTTTGAAGAAAGCCGAGGAGAATAATGTGATGTTTCTTTTCGAAGCAAGCGTAGGGGGAGGCATACCTATTATAACATCCCTTAAGGAAACCTTGAAAATAAATCGTATCGATGAAATCAAAGGGATACTGAACGGAACCACAAACTTCATCCTTTCAAAAATGGCCGGGGAGGGCAAGGACTTCGGGGAAGTGCTGAAGACCGCTCAGGAATTAGGATTTGCGGAAGCCGATCCCACAGCGGATGTGGACGGTTACGATGTATCCCGGAAGCTTTCCATCCTGTCTTCATTAGCTTTTGGAAGTCATATCAAGGATGAGGACATTTATAAACGGGGTATTCGGGATGTTACAAAAGCTGACATGGAAATGTTCAGTGATTTAGGTTATGTGCTTAAATTCATCGCACACTCAAAGCTTGAGAATGGAGAGTACTGCGCTTCAGTAGAACCCATCCTGCTCTCCTCTAAAAACATCATGAGCAATGTGAATGAAGAATACAATATCGTGTCTATCCATGGGAATATAATCGGAGAACTTCAATTTTACGGCAAGGGTGCAGGAAAGAATGCCACCGCCAATGCCGTCGTAGGAGATCTGCTGTACATTATCAATAATGAATACAGAAAAGAAGATATTCACTTAAAAAACAAGGTGATCAGCCGGGGCATCGACAAATTTTCCGGGAAATACTACCTGAGAGTCGATGTCAGCAATCATGACCAGTTTTCCCAGGTTATCGATTTGATCGATTCCTATTCGAAATTTAAAAAAATGATGGTGAACAAAGACCGGATCTTTGTTGTGACCGAAGAGATAAACGCCAATGTGTTCAACGAACTGACAGCCACCCTCAAGGAAAAGGGAAATAAGCTGTTTTATGCGAGGATAGAATAGCAATTTAGCAATTAGCCTTTAGGTGAATAGCAAAAAAACAAAGGAGTTGAAGTGTTGAAACGTTGAAACGTTGAAGTGCTAAAATCTGGCATAGTTATGACTTGACAAAATGTACGATGTACAGTGTACAATTTACAATGTTGGTTCATTTTAGAAAAACTAACATGGATAAATGCTAATTAAACGATTTTCTAAAATGTTTTTATTCAACAGAGAGTTTTTAGAATTCAATAAAAATATCGATTCTACCAATTACTATTCTAAAAACCACAATAATTGTACATTCTAAATTGTAAATCGTAAATTGAAATATGTTGAAGTGTTGATAAGCATTTAAGCATTTAAACATTTTAACGCCCTACTAAGAAAGGACAAAATGAATGGATAATTTAATCGTACAAAAATATGGCGGCACCAGTGTTGGTGATATCGAAAGAATCAAAAATGTCGCCAGAAGAGTGATCAAAACAAAAGAAGAAGGAAA
>JAAXUP010000062.1 GCA_013335935.1 Eubacteriaceae bacterium
ATTGGGGTTACTGCCGTTATCGTACTGGTTTCGATAGGTCAGGGGACAACGTCGGATATTTCTCAAAGTCTTGAGAGCATGGGCACCAACAAGATCAGTGTGACCATCACCGGGCAGGGAAGCGTCAAGTCCTTAAGCTACAATGACCTGCAGACTTTTAAGGACATTCCCGGTGTCAGTGTAGTATCTGCCACAGTATCCGGTGCGGTTACATCCAAGTACTCTTCCATAACCTATGACACCACCCTAATGGGCGTTGACCAGTATTATGTTGGAGCCAACAGCTACGAATTACAGATTGGAAGGCAGATCACACCCATCGACATTGACAACCGAAACAAGGTTGCTGTCCTTGGAAGCGATACAGCAACTGAACTTTTTTCTATGACTAATCCCATTAACCAGATCATATCCTTAAACGGTACTGAGTTCACAGTAATAGGAGTGCTTCAGGCAAAAGGAAGTTCAACTTTGGGAACTAACGATGATATGATTTTAACCCCAATTAGCACCGGTCAGAGATTTCTCAGCACTGGAACGATATCCAGCTTTTCAATTATCACGGATACTGCTGATGATGTAGATTTAGTTATGGAAAAAACGAAACTGACCTTGTTATCCATATTTAAAAGCGAGGATGCCTATAACGTATTGAGTTCTCAGGATCTTCTAAGTACCGTCAGCGATATAACCGCTACACTGAGCATCGCTCTGGGGGGAATCGCAGGGATATCCCTCTTTGTGGGAGGGATTGGGATCATGAACATCATGCTGGTCTCAGTAACGGAAAGAACCAGAGAAATCGGCATCAGAAAAGCAGTAGGTGCCAAAAAAAGAGACATACTGTTTCAGTTTTTGATAGAATCCGCAGTGATCGGAAGTCTGGGAGGTCTTATGGGGATAGTCTTCGGATACGGAATATGCTCAATTTTAAACAGTTTCGGCATCACCACTGTGATTTCGGCTTCGGTTGTGCTGTTCTCCTTCCTATTCTCCTTGTCTATGGGAATCATTTTCGGGATCATGCCGGCGAACAAGGCGGCCAGACTAAAACCGGTGGATGCGCTTCGATATGAATGATACTTGAGGTATAAAGAAAAATTACTTAAGGATTTAATGGGTGAAACGCAAATATTTCTGTAAATTTAACTGAAAACATCATATAATATTAATGAAAACTTGCAGTGAATGATGAAGATCAAGAATGATTAAGGAGGTTTGTTATGGAAAAAATGTTGTTTGCTTCAATGATGTGTGCGGATTACGGTTCCCTCAAGGATGAGGTAAAGGCTCTTGAATCTGCAGAAATTGACGTATATCATGTAGATATAATGGATGGAAGCTATGTGCCAAACTTTGGGATGGGGCTTCAGGATCTTGAATATATCAGAAAAGCCACAAAGAAACTGGTTGATGTTCATCTGATGATCGAGAATCCTTCCAGGTATGTGGATTTTTTTGCAGCCAAAGGAGTGGATATCATCTACTTCCATCCGGAAGCAGATGTCCACCCAGCGAGAACGATTGACAGCATCCGGGGGAAAAACATCAAGGCGGGGATTGCCCTTAATCCAGGAACCTCTCTGGAATTTGTGAAACCCTTATTAGGTATCGTGGACTATATCCTGGTCATGACTGTAAATCCGGGCTTTGCAGGACAGAAATATCTGGAGTATGTCAATGAGAAAATCGAAGAATTGGTGGAACTCAAAGAAAAGAAAGGCTACACCTACGAGTTGGTTGTGGATGGAGCCATATCCCCTGAAAAAATCAGCGAACTTTCCAAAGTGGGAGTCAAAGGCTTTGTCCTGGGAACCTCGGCACTATTCGGTAAGGGAAAATATGAGGAAATCATCCCCGAGCTGAAGAAACTTTAATTTTGCATGAAAAATGACTAAATTACAGGGTATGCTTAGTTAGAATATTTCTATCTAAGCATACCCTGTTTTCTTATCAGCCTCCGGCTGGCATTGGCCGGGTTTTAAGCACATCTCCGTCCCGGATTTCTGTATGATGCATGTCCGGCAGAGGTACAAGCCGATTATTAATGGTCAGAAGAATGGCCTTTTGCTGGATGATTTTACGGTCATACATGGACAGCACCAGTTCAGCAGCTGTCTGACCTTCCACAAAGTCAAATTCACAATTATTAAAAACGATCATATCATCAGGCTTCCCTGATCAATACTTCAGGTGGGATATCAAAGGTCATGCCGGTTGACGGCAAGGGCTCATTTCTGAAGAATTCCGGAATGATGTTGTCTTCTGGTTTCCATCCCGCTCTTGTGTTAAATTCCTTTTCCAGTGTTAGTGTCCTGTTGGCTGCAGCAAAGAGATCTCCGGGATTGATTGCTGTTCCATACAAGGAATTATACAACTCGGAAACCTTATCAAAATGTCCTCCCAACACAGGCATGGTCATCATGCAGGTCATGCTGTCAGCAATGGCAAACACGCTCTGCATCGTCTTTGAGGCAGCGATAGCTTCCTGAGTATCGGAGGGATCGTCTGGACCAAGGGTGATGCCTGCCGTATGATCTGCACCCATAGTGGAGGTGGCATAGGTAAAGGCGGTACCCTTGGTGCCCCTTGGATCGTAGCCTGCCATCGCCTGGCCTTTGCAGACCGGGATGCGTTTAGCGCCTAAATGTTTGCCAGCAGCTTCACAGCCTTGACCCAGAATATTTCCAAGTGTTGTGCCGTCTGATATCTGCTGATACAAGCCCATTGCGGCTTCTGCATCTCCCCATGGGATGATGCCTGCTTCCATGCAAACGGCAATCGTCGCTCCGGTTTCTATGGTATCAAGTCCGATATCATCGCACATTCTATCGATCTTTGCGAGGACTTCATAGTCGTAGATATCACAGTTGGGACCGCAAAGGGCGATGGTTTCATATTCAAATCCGCCAGTTAAAAAATTACCTTCACGATCATTGATGATGTTTGAACACCTTACCAGGCAGCCAGCCTGACAAGGATGCTGATTTTTACCATTTCTGTTCACTAGTTCCATGAATTTATCTGATTTTATGTTGTCCAGCTTTTCCGAAATTGTGCCGTTAAAATTTTTGGTAGGCATGATTCCTGCGGGACCCACACCGTCTACGATGCTGGCTGTGCCGATCAACGTAAAAGGATTGCCCTTGGAGGATTCCAGGATCATACCATTGAGTTCGTTTCGGATGTTCAGGAATTTTTCTTTGTCCGCATATTCAAGACTTGATTTCCCTTCAGCACTTTGTATGACGATGCCCTTGATTCCTTTTGATCCCAGTACAGAACCCAGACCGCCACGGCCTGCAGCCCGGCAGGGAGCGTTTGTACCAAATTCAGTTACCTGCAGGGAGGAATTTTTATACAGCCTTTCTCCTGCTACACCTATCGAAATAACAGAAGTTTTATTACCATAGAGCTGATGCATGTTATCCACGAACTCGTAGTTGTTCATTCCCTGATAGATTGAAGCGTCTTCCAGGGTTACTGCACCATCGGGATGAATGACAACAAATTTCATGGGATCGTTATCATCAGGCTTGTTTTCAATGATCAATGATCGTATGCCATGGCTTGCAAAAGCTGTAGCTGCATTTCCACCCACATTCGATTCCTTTATGCCCCCCGTCAAAGGACTTTTTGCGCCAACGGAGAGTCTGTTTGTACAGGCAAGACCGCTTCCTGCAAACATTCCCGTGCAAAATATGATTTTAGCCTCACTGCCTAATGGATCACACGATGCATCCACTTCATCTGTCAAAAATTGAGCAATCAGGCTTCGCCCTCCAAGACCTTGGTAAGCGCTTGTATAAGCTTCTGATTTAGCAGATCCGTCCTTTGAATCGATTCGAATTGTTTTCCACATTAGTTTCACTCCTCATAGTTATGCTTAATATAGCTAAATATTAAAAAATTAACCCTATTTAATATTATACACTAAAACAATAAATAATTGAATATGCTAAATACATAAGAGCACTAATTTTTTGCGAAATAAATTTCCCAAAAACTTTAAAATAAGATATAATAAATACATAATAATATTTTATATGCATATAAAATTTGCATATCTTAAGGAAGAGGTTTATTTGGAACAAAACAGAAATTCAATTTGGACGCGTAATTTCACGCTTCTGTTTACTGTTAATTTTATCATGTCTCTGGGCGTGCAATTTCTCCAGCCGACAATGCCTTTATACGCCATGGGGTCACTAGGCGCGAGCCAGTCACAGGTTGGTTACCTTTTGGGAGCCTATTCCTTCGCAGCGCTTCTCATCAGGCCTTTTGCCGGATACGCTTATGATTACATCGGCCGTAAGAAAACCTATGTCATCGCACTGGCAGTATTTACTTTTGTAACCTTTGGGTATCCCTTTCTTTCTTCTTTCCTGATGCTTGTGGTCTTGAGATTTCTTCATGGAATAAGCTTTGGCATAACCTCAACGGGAGGGGGAACCATCGCTGGGGACATCATACCAGAATCCAGAAGGGGAGAAGGGGTTGGCTACTTTGGATTGGCAAATACCCTTTCCACAGCCCTGGGACCAGCGATTGGAATCTGGATCATGGGAAACAACAAGTTTTCCTATTTGTTTGCGGCATCCTCGGCGCTGATCTTCATGGCACTTGTACTGTCAAACTTTCTAAGGCTGCCAACACATGCCAAACCTTTAAAACCACCTACCTTTTCCTCGTTCTTTGAAAAAAGGGTGGTGCCTATTTCAATGCTGGTTCTGCTTTCATGCATCATTACCGGAGGGATACTGACTTACATCATTATTTTCAGCAAGGAGATCGGTGTAGTCAACGGGGGAATTTATTTTATGGTCAATTCTGTTGGAATTATGATCACCAGATTATATGCCGGAAAGATCACGGACAGAAAGGGCCCTGGTGCAGTACTTAGCTTTGGATTTCTTGCCCAGGCCATCGGCTACATTCTTCTTTCCTTTAGCAGCGGGTTATTTTCCTTTGCAGCGGCAGCATTAGTCATCGGAATCGGAACGGGGACGATTTTTCCTGCACTTCAGACAATGGTCATCAATGTTGTTGAACCGGAATGCAGAGGGGTGGCGAATTCCACTTATTTTGCCGCAATTGACATCGGAATCGGAGGCGGCTCGATTTTCATCGGCTGGCTTGCGGGCAGCATGCCCCTTCATACCATATTCCTTCTCAGCGGCATATTCTGCCTCGTACCTCTTGCTTTGTCTAAGTTTTACGTTTTGAAGGATTATGAGAACAAAGTGTTAATGATCAAGGAAAAAAAAACAAAAATAGCATTTGTTCCTAAGCCCATACTTTGCAACTGTAAGAAATAAAAAACCACAAAACAAAAGCACTGAATTTTCCTGCGGGAGGTTTCAGTGCTTTTCTATAATACGGTCAAATGAGATGGAGGAAAAGAAAACGTCGGTTGAAACCGAAGAGGATTATAGGTACAATTAAAGTATTACTCACGGAAAAAACTTTGAAAAGGAAATTGGAGACCAGCATGTTTGATTTAAACCAATTTAAAGATCGAATAATCATAGAGAAGGTAACTCCAAAACGGGAGGCAAGCTACGCTGATTTTCCGAAACAGCTGCTCCCGGAAATCAAGGAATACCTCACCAGGGAAGGCAGGATCACAAGGCTTTATTCCCATCAGGCTGAAATGTTTGCTATGGCAGAAAAAGGCGGGAATATCGTGATCACTACCTCCACCGCCAGTGGAAAGACCTTAAGCTTTCTTTTGCCGATTTTACAGCAAATCCTTAAAGATCCTCTCACCAGGGCGATTTTCGTTTATCCTACCAAGGCCCTGGCAAGCGACCAGTACAGAAGTATGGAACCTATCCTGAATTACTTTGGAAAGAACAAAGTTCAGGCTGGTGTGTATGATGGAGATACACCGGTAAATGAACGCAGCCGGCTGAGAAGCAGCGCCAATATCATCCTGACCAATCCCGAGATGCTGAATTCAGCTTTTCTTCCCAATCATCACAGCTATGGCTTTAATTTCATATTCTCGAACCTGAAATATGTGGTGATCGATGAATTGCATTCCTACAGAGGAGCCTTCGGCTCCCACCTGGCGAATATATTCAAGCGAACCGCCAGGATCTCAAAATACTATCATTCCTCACCTCAGTTCTTTTGCAGTTCAGCGACCATCGCGAATCCCGTGGAGCTGGCTGAAAATATTTGCGGAGGGAAATTTGAGCTTGTGGACACTGATGGTTCTCCGGCACCGGAAAAGCACTATTTCCTCTGGCAGCCGCCTGTCATTAAGGATACGTTGTACAGGATATCCCCAAATCAGGATGCCGCAAACCTGATCCCTGAACTCACCGCCCAAAACAGAAGCTTTATCGCTTTTTGCAAATCAAGAAAAGCGGTGGAGGTGGTCTTGAAAGAATCCAGAGACAAATTGAAATATGACGGATTCATTGGTCAGGATATCTCCAGCCTTATTGCCGGTTACAGAGGGGGATATAAACCGGAGGAACGGAAAGAAATTGAGAAAAAAATGGTAAATGGGCAGCTTAAAGGGCTGGTATCCACTAACGCTCTTGAGCTGGGAATCGACATCGGAAGCATCGATTCTACCGTTATTGTCGGGTTTCCAGGAACGAGAGCCTCTTTCTGGCAACAGTCTGGGAGGGCTGGGAGAAAGGGTAGAGCATCAAATACCTTCCTGATCCTGGATAATCTTCCCTTCGATCAGTATATCGCCATCGATCCAGAGTGGCTTTTCTCCAATGGGGTAGAAAATGCCGTGGTGGATAAAAACAATCTCTTTATACAACTTGCCCATGTCAGAGCTGCGGCTGCGGAGATCCCTTTGTCTTTGGATGATGTTTCTCTGTTTCCTGATCTTGGGGAGATCCTTCCTGTATTGATCAGTGCCGGGGAAGTTCAAAACCAAAAAGGAAAATTCGTGTGGATCGGCAAGGAATACCCGGCAGGGGAATACAGTCTCAGGAATATGGATAACGTCAGATATAAACTGATCAATAATTCAGATCATTCTGCTGTTACGGAGATGGATGAGATTCAGGCATACAGGGAATTGTATCCTGGAGCGATTTATATGCATGAAGGACAGATGTTTCAGGTGCTGTCCCTTGACACGACGGCACATACCGCAGAGGCCAAACCAACGGATCTGAATTATTACACTGTACCCCATGATCCAACAAAGGTCAGAAAAATTCAGGAGTTAAAAGCGTCAGAAATTGGCAGAAGCGAAAGATTTTTCGGCGATGTCAGAGTGACCACCATCATCTCCGGATTTAAAAGGATACAATTTCATAATCATCAGAATTTAGGCTTTGATGAGCTACGGGAGCCATTAAGCAAGTCTTTCGAAACCGAGGGGTTCTGGATCGATATTCCGGGGAATGTGTATTCCCAGTACATGAAGCTTATCCCCAGAAAAAGGGATGCACTTAGCCTTGAATATTGGAAGGACTATTTTGACGGCCTCACCTTTACACTGCTGAACTCAGCCATGATGCTCACCATGACCACCCGGGAAGATATGGGGGCGGAACTTCTTATCGATCCAATAAAGGAAGAAGCGGGAGCGGCCATTTGTATCTTCGACATGTATGTGGGAGGGCTGGGCTTCGCCGACAAGGTCTATGACTATGCCCATGAAATCATCAACGGTTCCATTAAAATGGTAGAGGGCTGCCGCTGCAAAGACGGCTGTCCTGCCTGTGTGGGAGACTACACACTGGACAAAAACCTTGTCCTCTGGGGACTTAGAAATATTTTTGAAGAGATGGCCCCACCAAGTAATTTAAAGATCCCTGAAAAAGCCCCTAAGGTTTACCTGATGAAGGAATATAAACTTGAGGAGCTGCCAGAAAGATGGGATCAGTTTAGGGAATTTATAGGAGCTACAGGGGAATACCTGTCTGATTTCATTGCCACTATTCCTTCCATAAGAGTGGAAAATGGCAGGCTTTATCTTCTTTTAAAGAATGAATTTTACAATGTCTGGCTCTCGGAAGCAAACAATAAGATGCAGCTGCAGAATATGATCACAAACTATGTTGCGGTTGCCAAAGATTTCTCGGTAGAATTTGAGATTCAAAATGAGGGCAGCAAAATCATGAATGAGAAGATCGCCAAACGGTTTGACGACCTGACAAAGTAGGTGGAAGATTGAATAGCTTTGATGAAATGGTTGAAAAACTGAATGATTACCAAAAGGAAGCTGTCACGGACGAAAGCCAGGTGGCTCTTGTCAATGCAAATGTGGGAAGCGGCAAAACAACGGTTTTGATTGCAAAAGTATTTTATCTGCACTTCAAAAAAGGTGTTAAATATAACGACATGGTGATCCTCACCTTCACCAATAAAGCAGCCAGTGAAATAAAAAAACGGATCATGGATGCTGAAACAGGAATAACTGAGGAGGATATGCCCTATTTCGGCACCTTCCATAGTGTTGCGCTGAAAATGCTTAAAACTTTCCTGGAGGTGAAACGGTTAGGGTATACCGCTGAATTCACGGTGATGGATCCTGATGAACTTCATGAAATGGCTGCCCAGCTGATCAGTGAGGAAGGCTTTCGAATAAAATACAAGAATAAGCTGAAAAAGCGTTTTGAAGAGCTGAGGTCGGGAAAAACCTCCTTTGGGAGAATGAAGTACGAGGACGATATTGAAGCGCTGTGGGCTGCCCTCGTAGAAGAGAAGAAAAAACAGAATAAGATGGACTTCGATGATCTCATCAATAACGCGGAACAACTGCTGGAAGAAGAAGCCTTTTGTCCAAGTTGGATTATCGTGGACGAATTCCAGGATTGCGATGAAAGACAACTGGCGTTTATGAAAGCGTTAAAAGGACCAGATACAAAAATATTTGCTGTTGGGGATCCCAATCAGATCATCTACACCTGGAGGGGGAGCAAGCGAAATATTTTCAGTGAATTTAAAAAAGAATATCAGGCCAGAGAGTTTACCCTGCCAGTAAATTACCGGTCCAGTACCACCATCCTGGAGGCTGCCAAATGCTTTCTGGCAGATGGAACGGTTCTTCAGGGAACAAGGGAGACAGGAAACCGGATTGCCTTGTTGAATCATTATGACCCTTTCAATGAGGCAAACTATCTTGCTGAACGAATCGCTGAACTTCATAGGGAAGGTGCCCGCTACAGAGATATCGGAGTGTTTTACCGCCTGCAGAAACAGTCAGGGATCCTGGAGGAAGTTTTTGAAAGGGCAAACCTTCCCTGTGAGGTATCTATGCGTAAGACTCTGAAGGATATCCCGGTGCTCAACTGGTTTGTGAAGCTTTTAAAGGCTGCGGTGAATGAAAATGATACAGGAAATCTGATTTCTGTCTTAAAAGACAAAACCTTCGGAGAAGGCCTGTCGAAATCAAAAATTAAAAAAGTTGTTGTTGATAAAACGGATATCTCTTCAGTCTTGTATGAAAAAGTCAAAGGTTTTCAAAAGTGGTGTATTGAAGCAGAGCATAGCCGCGACCTCTACGGTTATTTTGACCTGGACAGCTATCTTTCTCCAACCTCAGCAGTCTTTGGTGAGAATAAAAACTATGTGAAAAATTTGATCCAGCTGATTTTTGAATGTCCTCATGCCCAGGGTTTTAGCGCTCTGGAAAAGATCAAGGATTTTGTCAATTCTTCAGCGCTGTATGGTGTGGATATCGTGAAAAAAAATATCCATGTGGCTGAGGATTCGGTCAAACTGATGACCCTCCATGCTTGCAAAGGGCTGGAGTTTAAGCATGTATTTATCATTGGGGCCAACTATGGGCTCATCCCCTTATGCACAGGTTCCCTGGAAGAAATGGAGGAAGAAAAAAGGCTATTTTTTGTTGGGATCACCCGGGCAATCGACAATCTGGAGATTTCCTATTACACCAGTACAGGAAGCGGGAGAGTCCAGTCCGGACAAAGCAGCTATCTGTATAAGCTTCCAAAGCATTTGATTCAAGGTCCGGACGGCACGGGGGAGAAGAGCGATCTCCAGGCACTAAGGCGTGAAATAAAAAGCAATATGGAGAAAAACCCAGAGAACGATGCCCACCACAACGACAAGTTGGAAAAGGTAAAAGTCCGCCATGAGCGATACGGTCTCGGAACTGTGGAGTCTGAAGACGAGAATACCATAACTGTGCAGTTTGAAGGTTATGGCCTGAAAGAGTTTGCCAAAGGATTCAATCCTCTGGAATACTTAATAGAATGATAGAAGGAAATGATTGAATATTATGATGGATACAATGACAATTTGGGTTTTCGTGCTGTTCATTCTTATAAACAGCGTGAAGATAACACTTTTTAATCAATACGTGCTGGATAATTGGAAACCGGAAAATGTAATTTATAAATTCCTGCACACAATAACTGTAATGGGATCCGTATACATTCTGCTGGGGAATTATTTCCCAAATTTACTGATTCCCTTTTATATCCTGCAGCTTGCCTATCTGGGAATATACGCCTCATATTATAGCTTTTATCATTATTACCTTCAAATCCTTGAAGGATTGAGGCTTTTTCGGGAATCTTTTGATGTATTTTCCAGGAATTCAACACCTAAAAATTCCAGGCTGTTGTTCCTTGGAATAGATATTCCATTTTTTATTATTATGTTCCTGCGGCTTCATGGCAGGGACACCTCCCGTATAAATGATGTGCAAACCCTGATATTAACCTGCCTGCTGTCCGTTCTTCTATTGGAAAGCTACAATCTATTCAAAGGAAGGTCTCTGATCAAGCTTTTGAATACTTACCCGGAAAGCGAAAAAACTGTGATCGAAAACTATGGAACCCTGGCAAATGCGGGGGTCAATTTGATTAAATTTCATCAATATGAAGAATTCATGAAGGCATATGATTATGGGAACGTCCAATCGATTAAAAGTAAGGGTTACAGGAGGCCAAATATCCTCATCATTCAGTTGGAGTCTGTGGATTCCCATGCAGTTGAGCACACTCATGACGGCAAACTAGTCATGCCTTATATGAACGCTCTGAAAAATAACGCCATTTGTTTTCCGTACACATTGAATTATCATAAGGCAGGGGGGACTTCAGACGCTGAATTCTCCATACTTAACAGCGTTGAACCACTGGGCAATTTTCCGTCTATTATGATACCCTCTTACGAATTCAAGAATTCTTTTGTAAAAATATTGGGGGAAGCCGGTTACGAAACCGCGGTTTACCATGGAAACCATGGAGATTATTATCACCGGGACAAGGCTTTTGCAAAAATGGGGTTTGGAAAATTTTTCGATCTAGAGAATATGGGAATTAATGAAGTGGGTTGGGGAGCCCCAGATCATGAGGTCTTCGATTTTGTGCTTGAAAACATGAAGAAGCAGACACAGCCGTCCTTCAACTACGTCATTACCATGACCAATCACTGCAGATTTACTAACGCCAGAAAATATCACAACGACCCGCGTTTTGACGATATCCGGCATACAGATTACCGAAACTACCTGAACTCCTTGTCCTATGTGGATAAGGCGACAAAAGCCTTTGTGGAGAGCGTCCAGCAGCAGGATAAGGACGCCTGCATCATTATGGTAGGGGATCATACACCGGGCTTGGATAAGAAAGTTTATCAGGAATCTTCCCTGAAAAGCGAAGGAAGACATCTGGAGTTTGTACCCTTATTCCTATTGGCTCCTGGTCATCATGCATACCTGGAAAGTGAGAAGGCTGCAAGCTTTCTGGATATCGCTCCTACAGTGCTGCAGCTGGCGAACATTGATACCTTATATAATACATATGGACAGGGTCTTTTGACACCTGAAGACCTAAAAGAAAAAATCCCATACAGGGATTTTATGTTTGACAGGAAGACCATATACGGCGAAATTAACAAATCTATTCCTTAAGGTGAATGGCAGTGTTGATATACGTGTAAGTCCCTTTGTCTATGATTTCCATGTAAATTTCGGAACCTTTTATCATTACGTCCGCTGAGGTCGTTTTTTCCTGGGAGATGACAGGGTTAAGATTAAGGACTGCTCCTTCCGCCTTGTATTCATCGATATAAAATTGAACGGCATCTTCATAACTTACGTCAGTATTGATCTCTATGACATAACCCTTGCCATTGTCAAATATGGCTTCCTTACTGGAGATGATTTCTCCTGTAATAAATGGGAGATCAGGATCAATGTCTGGCGGCAGCTGATTTCTAAAATCCTTCGGTCTGTTTAGAACGGCGAAGGTTCCGATAACGATCACTGTAATCAATACTAAAATTACTTTCTTACCCATGGGGCGATTCCTCCTGATCCTGTTTACGAACAGTCAATGTTATATTTATTTCCTAATTTAAGCATTCGAAACATTTTAACAAAAACCTTT
>JAAXUP010000138.1 GCA_013335935.1 Eubacteriaceae bacterium
TTACGGTATTACCATTCAAATTAAGCTTTTCACGGAGATATTCGCCGTATTCGTTTAGAATGGTAGGAAAGAGGTCCATAGCATTGCCCCCATATAGTAGATTTTATGGATATTGTAGCATAATTGCGCTAATTTGTAAATGCACGCAATTAAAAATCGAAGTTCACTTCTCGCTCCAGGTTTTCCATATTTCCGGTTCATACCCAACTGTTGCTTTTTTTCCATTTCTGACAATAGGCGTTTTCAAAAGTTTAGGATTCTCCAATAGTTTTTCTTCCTTGCTTTCTGGGCTTATATATTTAATTAAAGCCAGCAGGTCTTTATCTTTTCCATTTTCATCAAGGAGCTTCTCCCATCCCCCGACGGCTTGCTTAACGCTGGTAAATTCGCCCTTGCTCATCCCAAACCTTCCAACATCAATAAACTGATACTTGATTCCCCTGTCCTTAAAATATCTCTCTGCTTTTTTTGTATCGAAACACTTGGATTTTCCAAAGATCTGTATATTCATTCCATACCTCGCTTTTTAGTACTTCTTTCTAAAATAATTATAACAAATAATATCTGATTAAAATAGGTATTGACTTCTCGCCTCCCAGGACTTATAATAATATTTGTCTTTATTATAGGGGTATAGCTCAGTTGGTAGAGCAGTGGTCTCCAAAACCACGTGCCGATGGTTCGAGTCCTTCTACCCCTGCCATTTAAAAATAAGAAATTGTAAAGTGAGCAGAATCATGAAGATTCTGCTCATTTATATTAGACAAGGAAAGTTTGAACCCTAGCAAGCTAGTCGAACTTTTCTTGGATACTTGAATAACGCGTCGAATTTAAATAATCTACAATAAAAGGAAGAGAAAAATGGCCGAACAATTATTAAGTATTTCTGAAGAGGTTCAACGAAGAAGAACTTTCGCGATTATTTCCCACCCGGATGCGGGAAAGACCACGTTGACCGAAAAATTGCTTTTATACGGAGGCGCTATCCGACTGGCAGGATCTGTAAAATCCAGAAGAGCGCAAAACCATGCAGTTTCCGACTGGATGGAAATTGAAAAACAAAGAGGTATTTCTGTCACTTCAAGTGTACTTCAGTTTGATTACAGCGGATACTGCATTAACATCCTGGATACACCCGGACATCAGGATTTCAGTGAAGATACCTACAGGACCCTCATGGCTGCAGATAGTGCGGTCATGGTTATCGACTGTTCCAAAGGTGTGGAGAGTCAGACAAAAAAACTTTTCCAGGTATGCAAAATGAGAGGCATTCCAATTTTTACTTTCATCAATAAACTGGACCGTGCAGGAAAGGATCCTTTCGAGCTTATCGAAGAACTTGAACAGGTTTTAGGTATCCACTCCTATCCTATGAACTGGCCTATTGGAACAGACAGAAATTTCAAGGGCGTTTATAATCGGCAGAAGAAACAAATCGAGCTTTTTGATGATGGCAATCACGGACAGTCCAAAGCAAAAGCCATAACTGGGGAGATTACAGACGAGAAATTTAAAAAGCTTCTGGGTGAAGAACTTCACACAGATTTAATAAACGATATCGATTTACTGGATAACGCTGGTGATGAATTTAACCTGGAACAGATATTAAGCGGTAATCTTACACCGGTATATTTTGGGAGCGCACTGACTAACTTTGGTGTTGAACCGTTTTTGAAGTCTTTCCTGGAGATTACAACCCCTCCAAGGCCCCGTGCCAGCAATTTGGGTGATATCAGTCCCAATGAAGACAATTTCTCTGGATTCATATTCAAAATACAGGCAAACATGAACCCTACCCACCGGGACAGGATCGCATTTTTACGGATCTGCTCAGGGAAATTTGAAAAAGGCATGGCGGTGAACCATGTCCAGGTCAATAAGAAAGTAAGGCTGTCCCAACCACAGCAATTTCTTGCTCAGGACCGGGTAGTTGTTGAAACCGCATATCCAGGGGATATCATAGGTATCCACGACCCAGGCATATTTAAGATCGGTGACACCTTATGTCAGGATCAGTCCAAACTTCAGTACCAGGGGATCCCCCTGTTTGCACCTGAACATTTTTGCAGAGTTTATACAAAAAATGCCCTGAAAAGAAAACAATTTCTAAAAGGAATCGCTCAGCTGTCTGAAGAAGGTTCCATACAGGTTTACAAAAAACCGAATATCGGCGTCGAGGAGCTGATCGTTGGTGTCGTTGGGGTCCTTCAGTTTGAAGTACTGGAATACCGCCTGAAAAACGAATACGGCGTGGATATCATCATGGAAAGACTCCCTTATCGTTATATCCGCTGGGTTGAAATGGATAATTTCGATCAGAATACCTTCAGTCTGACCATGGACACGGTTATCGTTGAGGACCAGGACGAGCATCCGGTATTATTGTTTGAGAACGAATGGTCTATTGAACGAGTCAAGGAAAGAAATAAGGAAGCGGTATTAAAAGAAATTTCATTAAGAAACTAATATGAAAAATATCACCCCGAATTTTCAAGGGGTGATATTTTTTTAAAAATTTATATTTGAATTAATTTCACTCAACCTTCCGTCGATTATTTCAACTGCGGATATTTTTTCCTGCACTTGCCTGTTCAATTCGTTAATGCTGTCAATTGCTGTCTGCTGATCGATCAGCTGGATTTTAGAATCTAAAGACTTCAATAGTATTTCCATTTTGATTTCTTTCACCTTGCTTAAAATTTGATGCTTTTCCACGTTCAGACGCTTGACTAATTCCCTGTACAATTCTCTTAATTCAGCAGAATTGATATGGACAAATGTTGAGTCCTCCATGTTTGACATAATAAATCCCCCCCAATAGGTATTAACAACATTATAATATGTTTTATGAAATTGTAAAAGAATATTTTGTATAATAATAAAGCCTGCACATTTACAGACTTTAATCAATTATTTGCTATTTAATTTCATCACTAATGTGGGAAGATTATTTCCGCTGCGATCCACAATATAATGAGTAATCCAACTATAATAGATAAAAAATTTAATATTGCCCAATCTTTATTCATGAAAACCGCAATTAATCCAACAAAAAAACCTGTTATACCGAAACCGGCAATCATAAAAGTCATTAAAGGGATCAACCCTTGCATTTTAAGCCAAATCATAATGATAAATAGTATGCTCAATCCTGCGGACCAATAACCTAAGCGAGTTTTCGGCAATAAGGTAATCTTCACGATCTCCAGCTCCTTCGCAAAATGTATCAATATAATAGTTATCGTCTCAGATATAACTATTATATTGATACCCAATTTATGGAATTTACATCAAGTGACCAGGCAATTTTAAAAAAACGTTGAAGTGTGGAAATGATGAAATGCTTTTTGGTGGTTGGCGAATAAGCATTTACAGTATAACTCTGCCAATGGCTGTGGCAGCGATGGTGGTGCTGAGAAAGACATCCTCAGGCATCTGTTTAGCCAGTTCCGAGCTGTAAACCCTTTCAGTGGAAACAGAGATATCCCCGGTAGCGCCTCTTGATCTTGCTTCTTTCTTTGCGGCTTCCTTTGCTTCTTTTGTGGCGATTTTCAAGGCTTCATTGTAATCATGGGTATGGATGTTGCCTGTTTTTCCAAAAACGATAAATCCTCCTTCAGGATCCGGTTTAACCTCGACTTGAACGATTGCAGTGATATTGCCAACAATCGCTCCAAGAGCGTTTGCAACTCCTGCATGTTCAGGTATTATGCATTTGGTTCCCAGGGCTTTCGCTACGTCGGGCAGGAAAAGATGGATCGGGGCACCAACCCCAACCAGTGAGGCAGGCATTTGAAATACGATTTGCAGAAAATCCTCCGAATTATTTCCTTTTGCATAACTCCAGCCATTACTGATTAGTTTTTCAAGATTCGGATCTAAACCGTTCTTTTTGTAATGAGGATACTTGTCCTCCAGCAGCATCCGGACGATATTAAAATAAAGTCGCTCTTTTACCTTGTCATATACCATTTCGGCAACTTCTTCCGGTGTTTTCTTTAGTCTCTGGGACAAATATTCGGTTCCTAAAACAGCAGCCTCTGTGTCGAACAGGTCAAAATCACCCTTTACGTGCATCATATCGGTAGGCGTCAGACCGCATCTCATGATGACACCTTCTTTCTCCAGGCGTGTAAAGTGGGAACTATAGATCCGCTTATTGATTGCCCCAGCGGCTTCTGAATAAATCAGCGGGCCTTTCTCCTTTAATGCTGCGCACAGCCTGAGTTCCTCCTGGGAATATCTAGTGCTGTCTGTAACGTCCTTCACCAGATAGAAGAATTCCTGGAGGGGATCGTGGGTTACTAAGCCAGAACGGTAAAGTTTTCGAAGTTTGGTTTTTATTTCCGGGAATTTGGAGGCTGCAATGCATAAGGGAATGACCCTGGAAGTTCCAAGGATCAGCTC
>JAAXUP010000260.1 GCA_013335935.1 Eubacteriaceae bacterium
GAAAAACAGGATGTTTTTACAGCGAATCTGAGCCGGCACATTTCCATAAGCTCTTTCAGTATGTGCCGGTGAATATGAGCGTGAGAAAATCTGAAGGTATTGAAGATCGATTTTCTCGAGCCATAAGCTTTTTTTCGTGATAGCGAGGCTGATGAGCAGGCATAAATACATATAAGTATAAGTAGCTGAGCCTCGTGGCTAACCACCTTTTTTAATGTTTCACCGCTTTAAGAGCACCACCGCATGGGCCGAAATGCCTTCCTCACGGCCGGAGAAGCCTAGTTTTTCTTCTGTAGTGGCTTTGATGTTGAGATCTTCTATGGATATGCGGAGTACATCGGACACCTTTTTACGCATATCCTGGATATAGGGGGCTAGCTTGGGCTGCTGGGCGACGATGGTGGAGTCGATGTTTATTATGCCATAGCCTTTATCCACCATTATGTCATAGATCTTGCTTAGAAGGATGATGCTGTCTGCTCCTTTATAGGCATTATCGGTATCAGGGAAAACCCCGCCGATATCTCCCATGGCCATCGCTCCAAGTATGGCATCCATGATGGCATGAACAAGGACATCCGCATCGGAATGTCCCAACAGACCCTTTTCATGGGGTATTTTAACTCCTCCGATAATAAGGTCTCTGCCTTTTATCAGTTTGTGAACATCATATCCATGTCCTATTCGCATTGTTATTCTCCGTTCAATTGGGTGGTTGGGTGGTTGGGTGGTTGGCTGAGTCAATGTACGATGTACGATGTACAATTTACAATGAGCGTTCATTTTAGAAAACGCAAAAATAATTAATCTAAACTAAGATTATTTCTAAAATGTCTTTTTTAAAAATCAAATTTTTAAAATCAAATTCCTATTTTGTTTCTTCCGAAATTGGATTTTAAAATTACAACAATTGTAAATTGTAAATCGTAAATTGTAGTCTTACACTTGCCAGCCTACTCCTTCTTATTATCCTGGAATTCCTTGTAGACTCTGAAGGGTTTGGATACGACTCTGAAGGGAAGACTCTTTAGAAAACCGGTAAGATCCTTTTCCATTTCTCTGGTCATGCGGACAGGTTTTGAAAGCACTCTGATGACGAAATCTTCCTTGAAATGTTTCTGAACATATTCCTGGTCGATCTTCACCTCAACGCCGCAATTTCGACATTTAATTTTGTGGATATGGTCGTTTCTGTATTCTATCTCATGATCAGTCTCTGCATCACAGTGTATGCAGAAAAGGTACGCGTCCATTTTAGTATTGCTCATAATAAGGCACTCCCCGCTACTAGTCTATATTTATACTATTTTATCTCTTTATGGTGGATTTATCAAGTAGATTCAGGCAGTCAGATTTGGGTGGTTGGGTGGTTAGGTAGTTTGATGGTTAGCGAAATACTTAAGTACATAAAAAATTAGCAAATCAGCATAGTTATGTTCGGGCGATCACTGATCGCCCCTACTTTGCAGGTGCCGGAACGCACGAAATGCGCCCCCTACAAAAACAAAAAGCAATTTGCTGGTTACTTTCAGCAAATTGCCTCATAATCTATTCTCTATTAATTATTCTCTAATTAAATTCATTACTCGATTTTTCTGGCGAACAATGTCCGCCCCTACTAAAGACTTCAGTCAGGTGGAATACGCTGGCCAGTCACCTAACCACCTAGTCACCTAACCACCTTTTTCAAATCAGCTTTAGTCGCTTCAACGCCTTCG
>JAAXUP010000139.1 GCA_013335935.1 Eubacteriaceae bacterium
TGAAGATTAAATGGAACTTTTTTAGCCATTTTGCGTCTAATCATATGAGGGGGTAAAAAAATGGACATATTTGAAGAGAAATTTATCAGTGACCTGAAAAAAGGCGACAAGGATGCTTTTAATACCGTCATGAACACCTATGGGACAAAGGTCTACAACCTTATCGCTGGGATAACCAGTGACAGGGAAGAAGCGAAAGACCTTACCCAGGAGACTTTTATCAAGGTGTACAATAATTTAGATCGATTCAATGGAAACAGCAGTCTTTATACCTGGATTTATTCCATAGCCGCCAACTGCGCCAGAGATTACCTTAGAAAAAAGAAAGATACCATAAGTATCGAAGAAGTCTATCATTTGAGAGCGGATCATGACGACCCCCAGAAAAACTCTCAGGAGAAAGAGGAGCTAAGGCTGATCATCTCTGCCGTCAGGAAGCTTGACGGGGAACAAAAGGAAGCGGTCATACTCAGGGATATCATGGGATTTTCTTATGAGGAAATCAGCCAGATCCTGCAACTTACCATGGGCACCGTAAAATCACGGATTGCAAGAGGTCGGTATAAGCTCAGGGAAAATCTGGCAGAGTTAAGAAACAATGATTTGGGAGGTAAAGATAATGGATCATGAAAAATATCAGGAACTGTTAAGCAGGGACATGGATAATGACCTGACGGAAGAAGAAAAAAAAGAACTTCAAGCTCATCTGAAGGAATGCGAAAACTGCAGGAATGACCAGGCTGAACTAATAAAAATAAAAGGGAAACTAAGCCTTATGGAAGAATTGGAACCCGGCAGTGAATGGAAGAGCAGGACCGCAAAGGAAATCAGGAAAGAAAAAATCAAGAAAATGAGCTTCAGAAAATTCATCCCTTACGCCGCAGGACTTCTGATCCTCATCCTCATTGCCATGCCTGTTCTCACCAGTTTATTATTTACCATCACAGGACGAAGCACATCCAACGATAACGGTGTGGCCCCGGATTACAGCGAAGGCGTCCAGGATGGATCTTCCGGAGGAGTAAAAGACGAAGATACCGGCGGGGGTACTGGAACCGATGGAAAAACGACGGATGTGACAGGCTCGGATGCACCCTTTGACATCTCGAAAATTATCTATTCAGGAAATATCAGCCTCTATACGGAAGACTACAAGGGAACCTTCTCTAAAATCGAAAAATATGCTATTACCATCGGTGGCTTTGTTCAGGCGGCAAGCTCGTCTTACATCGATAAAGTTGAGAATTCAGTAATCAATTCGGGGTATATTACCATCAGGGTCCCAGCAGCAAAATTTAATGAAGCCATGAAGGAAATTGAAAAATACGGGGAAGCTATAAGCTCAAGCACAAACAGTACAAATATCTCTCAGCAATATCAGGATATAAAAGGACAACTGGAAAGCTTAACGATCCAGGAAGAAAGACTACTTGAATATTTGACAAAGGCGGACAAGATCCAGGATATGCTTTCCATTGAGAGCGAGCTTAACCGGGTGCGGACTGAAAAAGACTATAGGACTACACTGATCAATAACTGGGATAAGGAAATTTCTTATTCAACGATCTACGTAGCGGTCTATGAGAAGGAACTTTCTACCAATACGGTAAAATCACCCTTTTCTGATATGCTTCAAAAAATCAAGGAGGGTTTCATAGGATCCATTAACTTCCTGCTAAACGTCATTGCAGAACTGATCGTCTGGATCTTCAAGCTCCTTCCTTTCGCAGTGATCCTCGGTGTGGCATACTTTATCCTGAACAAGTACAGGAATAAAAAATAACTTTTGGTGAACCCCTTTCAAATGAGAGGGGTTTTTAAAATTTGTCGGTTTTCACTTGTGTAAAATAATGATAAACTATATAGTATATATCTATGAATAAACAGGAGAAGGTGCGCTATGACTAAAAAAAGACTTATCATAATCGACGGCTATAGTCTGATATACAGGACATTCTACGGGGTCAGACCAATGACCACCAAGGACGGCGTCCATACCAATGTCATTTTTGGATTTTCCAATATCCTGATCAATATTCTTGAGAACTTCACTCCGGATTATATCGCTGTGGCCTTTGACGAAAAGAAGCCCACCTTCCGACACGATAGCTTCGAAAATTACAAGGCCGGCCGTCTATTAATGCCGGAAGAGCTGGAACAACAAATCCAGCTCATCTTCGAAATGCTGGAACTGATGGATATTAAAAAAATCTCCATGGAAGGCTATGAAGCGGATGATCTCATCGGCACCATCTCCAAAATCTGTTCGGCAAATGATATCGAAGTCGATATTCTCACAGGGGATAGAGACGCATTCCAGCTGATCGATAAAAATATTAAAGTCATCTATACCAAAAAAGGGATCAGTGAAGTCGATGTCTATGGTGAAAATGAGATCATGGAAAGGTATGGGGTATCTCCGGAGGATCTGATCGATGTAAAAGGTTTGATGGGAGATAAGTCCGACAATATCCCGGGGGTTGCCGGAGTTGGCGAAAAAACTGCTATTAAGCTCATCCAGGACTACGGGGATATCGAGGGAGTCTATGAAAATATTGAGGCCATCAAGGGGAAACTTAAGGAAAGGCTGCTGCTGGATCGGGAGAATGCGTTCCTGAGCCGTCACCTGGCGAAAATCGTGACAGAGATCCCCATTGATTTCGATCTTGACGAATATATTACCCTTGACTATAAGAACAAGGAAACCATCGACTTTTTCGAAAGAATGGAATGCCATACCATTGTAAAAAAGCTAATTGGTGAAGGCAAGCCTATGGAAGATTCAAAAAGTGTGATCCATGAGCATGAATACATCATGGTAGAAAATATATCAGGAATCAAGTCTTTAAAGGCTGCGATCAATTCTTCCGGGGAAATGTTTTTTATCCACCTGGTGGAGAAAGAACCGGTTTACTCTCTCAAAGCACTGGCAATCGAAACGGCGGGAAAAGTTTATTTCATCGATTCCAGGATCGTACCAGAAGAAACAATCCTAGATGAACTGAAGACTATACTGGAAGATGTAAAGATTACCAAAGCAGGACATGATGTGAAAGATTTTATCGTCTATCTTTTGAAAAAAGGCGTGGAGTTCAACGGGTTAAGAGCCGATACCTATATCGCCGCCTACCTTCTGGATCCTTCAGACAACCGTTATGCCGTTGATGACCTTGCTGGTAAATATCTGATGAAAAACATTCATACGGAAGAGGATATCTTTGGCAAAGGGAGAGCTAAACTGAGATTTGAAGATGCTGATCCCAAAGTCCTGGAGAAGCATCTTTCACAAAAATGTATGCTGCTGGGTGAAATCGAAAAAGCTTTAAGTGAAAAAATCAAGGAATTCGAAATGACCGCTTTGTACAATGATATCGAGATCCCGCTGATTGAAGTATTGGCTTCCTTTGAATTTTCAGGTTTTAAGATCGACATGAAGGAACTTGACGAACTTGACAGGGAATTTGATGAAAAGCTTGCGCTGCTTACAGCAAACATTTATGCCTGTGCAGGCAGAGAATTCAATATAAATTCCCCAAAACAGCTGGGCGAAATCCTCTTTGATGAACTGATGCTTCCGGTAATTAAAAAAACAAAGACCGGCTATTCCACGGATGTGGAAGTGTTAGATAAACTTAAAGGCAAACATCCCGTCATCGAATCGATCCTTGAATACAGGACCATTGCTAAGCTGAGTTCCACCTATGTCAAAGGATTCAAGCAAATCATACACCGGGACGATAACAGGATCTATTCCACATTCAATCAGGCCTTGACCACGACGGGCAGGATAAGCAGCACGGAACCTAATCTGCAAAATATTCCAATAAAAATAGAAATGGGCAAAAAAATCCGGAAGGTATTCATCCCAAGCTCTGAGGAGCACATTCTGGTGGATGCCGATTATTCCCAGATCGAACTTAGGATTCTTGCCCATATTTCCGACGATGAAACTCTTATTGAATCTTTCGTGAATGGAGAAGATATTCATACCCGGACGGCTTCAGAAATATTCAATGTGCCTCTTGAAGAGGTTGCTGGCCGGCAGAGGATGTACGCAAAAGCAATCAATTTTGGCCTGATTTATGGAAAACAGGCATTCGGCCTTTCACAAGATCTGGGGATCTCCCGTAAAGAAGCCCAGGATTATATCGACCGGTATTTCGGCAGGTATCCCAAAGTGGCCAAGTACATGGAAGACATCAAGCTGCAAGCCAAGGAAAAGGGGTTTGTGACAACCATTTATGGAAGAAGAAGATATATCCCGGAAATCAATTCCAGAAATGCAAATATCGAAAAAAGTGGGGAACGTCTTGCTTTAAATACGCCTATTCAAGGGAGTGCAGCGGATATTTTA
>JAAXUP010000140.1 GCA_013335935.1 Eubacteriaceae bacterium
TCCGCTTCTTTAACGATGCTTGCCATGATTTCTTTCACGGTGGTCATATGATCGACCTTGCCCACATTGCTGCCGCAAAATATCAGGCCGTTGTCAAGATCTCCGGTAACGGCTGCTATGAGTGCGTCTGATATGCAGTAGGGCGTCGTTTTGGGATCGCAGTGGTGAATGCATCGGTAGCACTTCTTCACAGGGATCCTGGCTTCATGCTCAAGCCTTTCGATCAGCTTGTTTTTTATCGCTCTTCCGGGAAGCCCTACAGGACTTTGGACAAGGATGGCATCTCCTTTAGTGGCATTGATGTAAGCCTGTTTAAAGTTGATATGTGCGTCGCATTCTTCAGTGGCGACGAATCTTGTGGCCATCTGAACGCCGTCAGCGCCTTCCTTAATATACCTGGCAACATCTTTCCCATCGAATATGCCTCCTGCGGCAATCACAGGGATCTTTCGGTTATGCTCTTTTTCAAAGGGAGCCAGATTTTCTTTCACGTCCTTCAAAATCTCAGACAGACTTGCCGGGGTTCCTTTTAATTCGTCCATAGAAAAACCCAGATGTCCGCCAGCCTCAGGTCCTTCGACGATGATCGCGTCAGGAATATAGTTGTAGTTTCTGATCCACAGCTTGGTCATGATTTTAGCCGCTTTTCCCGAGGATACGATGGGAATGATTTTCGTATTGGTTCCTTCGACATAAGCCGGAAGTTCCTTTGCAAGGCCTGCGCCTGCGATCACCAGGTCGATCTTCTCTTTTACCGCAGCTTCCACAAGCTCTTTGAACTGGGTGGCTACCGTCAGTATGTTGATCCCGATGATGCCTTTCGGGGAGATTTCTCTGGCTTTTCGTATTTCTTTTTGAATGCCTCTGATATTCGCTTCCAGATTGTTGCTTCTGAAATCCTCTTCCCGAAATCCGGTCTGCACTCCGGATATGACACCAATTCCGCCTTCGTTGGCAACGGCTCCTGACAGTCCTCCAAGTGAAACTCCGATTCCCATCCCACCCTGGATAACTGGGATGCGCGCTGTTAAATCTCCTATTTTTAATTCCGGTAATTTCATATTTATCAACTCCATTATTATTTGATTGTCAAATTGTTTGATAATCAAATAATATTCCAAAATAAACTTTTTGTCAATATCCTCCTACTTTTAAACCTCTGGTAAAAAATTATTAAATCCGCATTTTGTCCGCTGAACTTTTGAATAAATACTTGCATAATTTGGGTAAACAGGTTATACTAAGGGTGCATCTTTTTTATTGTTAAAATTTATTTATACAAATCACATCGCTCTAGTCGTGTATTTATATATGCTTTTAAATTTTATATCAATAATAAGGAAATAATAATTTTTTGGAGGATATTTACATGACTAACGGAACAGTTAAATGGTTTAACCCAGACAAAGGCTTTGGCTTCATTACAGGCGAGGATGGAAAAGATGTATTCGTACACTATTCACAGATCAACAAAAGCAACTTCAAGACTCTTGAAGAAGGCGAAAAAGTAACATTTGAGATCACTGAAGGAGCTAAAGGACCACAAGCTTCTAACGTAACTTCTATATAACCAGCACAAAGTCAAAACCCCTGTCCATGGACAGGGGTTTTTTATTTATTCGATTTCGTATAATGTCTTGAATGGGCAATGGCAGTTCAGATCAAGTTTGTCTCTGAAGCCATTGAGATCTTCCCTCTCGTTATCTTCCTTGAAATAGATGCAGTCGTTGCAGATCTGAGATACGCACTCTGTCAGCTTCTCATCATACTCTTTTTTTGTCAGGACAAAAATTTCTGTTTCACTGATTTTGTTCACTAAATTCAAGTTTATGTAGCAGTCAGAAACATCCGTGTCAATAAAGTATGGGGCAATGCAATTTTCCGTGGAAATCTGGCGAAGTTTGACAAACCGATTCGTACAGTTTCCTGCGCACTCAACAAATTCTTCAATGCTTACGATCTCATCCGGATAATAATAATATTCTAAATCAATTACTAATGCTTTCAATGTGATCCCTCCGATTCATGATGTAGTTTTGTTAACTATTGTATATGAAAACGTTTAAAATTACAATTGTTTCCTGAATTCTCTCCACAAATTGATTGTCTGTAAATTGATTTGACATAAAAGATTTTGTAATCTATAATACCTTTATAACTTTAAGAGAAGTGAGGCGAAAGGATATGCGGGATTTAGAACTATTGAAAAATACCATTATTGAGCTGGAAGACGATAAGGTGATAACCCTGCTTGATGATTTTATAGCTGGAAATCCTACCATTGAGGAGGCACAAAAGGTTCTGGCAGTGTGCCAGGAGGCAATGGCGGTGATCGGCGATTTGTTTGAAAACGGCGAGTACTTCGTGGGAGATTTGATCTTTGCCGGAGAAATACTGACAGATGCCTTAAATATCATCAAACCGGTCCTGGGAACCGATCAAAACGTTAAAATCGGTAAAATCGTCCTGGCAACCGTTCAGGGGGATCTCCACGATATCGGTAAAAATATCTTTAGAAGCATGGCTGAGACGGCAGGTTTTGAGGTTTTTGATTTAGGAATCGATCAGCCTCCCATGACCATCGTGGAAAAGGTCAAAGAAACGAATGCGGATATCGTCGGCATGAGCAGCGTTTTGACCCTGGGGGTAGAAGCCATGAAAGAAACCGTGGATGCCTTGAGGGCAAATGGGCTTCGAGACAACGTCAGGATCATCATCGGGGGAAATCCCGCTTCCAAAGAAACTTGCCAATATGTGGGCGCAGACGCCTACACCACCAATGCCGCAGAAGGCGTAAAAATCTGCTCGGCATGGGTCAAATAGGTTTCGGTACGATCAATTGAATTTTTCCTGGATGACACTCAATTTCAAGAGGAAGGTTCGGACCCTCTTCTCCATCAACATCTGATGTATTCATACAAAAATCTCCAGGGCACTCCACTGTGATCTTCTTGCTTTTAAAGTAGATCACATTTTTATTGGAAATATAATTCCCCATAAGGATCTGAGCAAATAAAAATGACAGGTCATTGATGGGGCAAGCTTTTATACCGATAAAGTCCAGGAGTCCATCCTGCATGGAGGCACTCAGGGCAATATTTCTAAAGCCTCCCGCGCTTTTCCCATTGACGACCAAAAACAAATATAGCTTTTCATCCATGATCTCCGAGTCATCTGTAATTCGTACGCAGATATCGGAGAAATTTGGCAGCTCGCTTATTCCCTTAATATAGTAGGCGATCCTCCCCAGCATGCTTTTAAGCTCTCTGTCCGTGGTGTGAGGAATATCCATAAAAAGTCCGGCCCCACAGGAATTGAGAAAATATCGGTCGTTCGCTTTTCCAATATCGAACCTTTCCACATGCATAAAAGCCAGGGCTTCAATGGCCTGGTTTATATTTTGAGGAATCCCCAGGTTGTAGCTGATATCATTTACCGTTCCTGCCGGAATGATTCCCAGGGGGATATCAATATCTGATTTCATCAGCTGGCTTGCAGTCAGATTTACCGAACCGTCTCCCCCTGCAACAAACACGGCAGAATACACGGATAAATCTTTGGATTTAAGAATATTTTCAAAATCAGCTTCGCTATTTGTCCGCACAGGGTGCACTAGGTAATTTCTTTCCTGAAACGCCTGAATGAAATAATCCAGATGATTAATAAACGTCTTGTTTCCGGATACAGGATTATAAATTAGAAGTATCAATTGGTCAGTCATCATTTCACCTTCTTCTGAATATCGATCTTGCTTCATGGTTTTTATTATATATTATATACCCTTTAATTCCTCTAAAAAATTTACTTTACCGATTATTATGATATAATTTTATCTTGAATAACGAAAGGGTGAACGCTAATGACAATTAAAATGATCGTATTTGATCTGGATGGGACTCTGGTGAATTCCCTGGAGGGAATAGCCTATTCCATGAATCTGGTCCTCAAAAATCATGATTTGCCGATATATTCTACTGAAAAATACAAATATTTTGTGGGAAACGGTTTGAAGGTATTGACTGAGAGAGCCATACCCCCAGATAAAAAAAATCAGCTGGAATATTTTTATGGGCTGATGCTGGAGTCTTACCGAAAAAATTACTCCAAAGATCTGGCTTTATACGAAGGTATAGCCGAGCTGCTGGATGAATTGACCCAAAGAGGCTATAAAATGGGGATCAATACCAACAAACATCAGGATGTGACAGAGCGTACAGTGGATATGGTGCTTTCAAAATGGAAATTTACGTCAGTCGTCGGTTCCGAGTCAGGGTATCCTAAAA
>JAAXUP010000141.1 GCA_013335935.1 Eubacteriaceae bacterium
CGATGAACTCGCTTTTGGGCGATGAAATGGTGAAATGCAGCAACCGCTCCCTCGTGCTCATGGTTCCATCCCCATGCATCTCCCACTTGCGCCGGTTAGCCGTGTACAGCGGCGAAAAGGTGAACAGCTTGAACGCCCTGTTCTGCAGCCGGTACCCTTCAGCATGCAGCCGCTCGGCATACTCGCTTGAGCTTCGGTCAACGATGTTGTAGATGAGGGAGGAGAGCAGATGGGAACTGTTCACCGGCAAAGTCAGCGACGGCTTGCGGTGCGACAACGTGAGGATTATACGCATATCTTGATAATATTATGTCATCTCATTCTCTTTATTTCGACAGGAAACCATCACCACTAAATGATTTACAGAAATTATATCGCAACAAATCATTATCAATTTCGGTTGATTGTTTATTATCAAAATATAATTTAATTAATTGAATAACAATATTCTTTGCATTTATTATATTTGATTTTTGCACACTGCCTTTAATATGAACAAACCCATCTCTCCAATTATTCAAATTTGATATTTTTGTCTGCAATGATGAATCAGTAATTTTTTTCAACAACTCAATTCTGATTTTTTCGCTTCTACCTATTTCAGCAAAACCATTAAAACATAACTTTCTTATAATTTTAGTCGGGTATTTATCTTTATCGGGATCATAGAAATTATTTTTTTGATTATTTGTTATAAATGCATCCAACATCATTTCTACACATTGATAATAACGCAGTATTGCATCATGATATCCGCCAAGATCTTCATCAGCGATATGAATACCTCTTCTTTCCGCCGATATATATCTATCTAAAACGTAATCATAAAAAAGGTCTGACACATATTTACTTTTTTTATTTCCTAATTCATCATACTGCTTTAATCTTTCAAGATGTTTTTTCTGCAACACTGGTAAGATTTCAGAAGCAGATAAGGCATGACTATATGAATAACGGTCCCAGTACATGTAGCATTCTGCAGCTTTCTTCATCCTTATGACAATTGACCGTTCATCTTCAAGATCATATTTTGCCGGTTTCTCAAGACCATCAGGAGAAAGCCTTTTCTCTATTTCAGAAAATAATTGATAGGCTGCTTGATAATCATGATTCATGAATAATTCTTTTGCCTGATTTAAAAGCTGCACATTATATATTTCATATGGATTATCAAGCTTATTGAGGAATTCCGTACCACAACAAGCTTTTGTACCCGCATAATCTTCGAAATCTATGTAGTAAATATCTATATTTTTCTCAATCGCTGCAGTAAGAAATGCCGAGACATCCGCAGATTTTTTTCCGCCCGTAATATCAAGAGCTATTTTAGCATTTGGGTTATTGGTCCTTACTTCGTTAATAATTTTCCTGACTCGCTTGAACGTATCGAGTGACCCAATTGAGGCCACGTTTCTCCCGATAGGCTCTACGGTGATCGTTTGAGATGGTTCTTTGTAATGCTCGAGAATTGTTTCAAAATACAGTATGCTCCCGTCAGGTTTGCGAGTTTCGGGAGTCAAAGGTACTTTGTAATGTGAAGCGCTTTCTATGGTTGCAACCGGATAAACTTTTTTTGGTGCAAGAACAAGAACAGTATGCATTAGTGGTTCCGGTGAAAACCCAACAATCGTTATTAGTGCATCATAAGCAGGAGGCTTTTCTAAACAAGGGATACCAATATTTTCCCTTGTAATTTGTTTTTGCAGTACTACCTTAAAGAGATCAAGTGATTGCCTAAAACAATAATTTTCATCTAAACTATTAATATCAAAACCATTTACGCTTTGCTTAATCCCAAAATATTTAAGTGTACCTTCAAAATCATGCAATTTATCCGCTTCTTTTGACCATTTGTCAAGTGATTGGGCCGCAGTCTGATTGAGCCAAGCTTTTCGTTTATTCAGGATTTTTGAATTCATTTAAGTAATATTGCCTCCATAATTATACCGTTTTCAATTTTCTTAATTTGAACTTTTACAGTATCTTCTTTTTGCTTCATTACATTCGTTTTGATGGTTAGCTCTTGATTACCGATTCTCACTGTGAGAGACTGGCAGAAAACGGAACTCTTCACTATTCCCTCAACTTGTTCTCCTTTTATATATATCTTTTTTGACATTAATGACTGTTGTTTCTCAGCCTTCTTTACGATAGCACTTGCTTCTATTTTTGATTGTTTTATTTCCTTTTCGGAAGCGGGTCTTTCCTTATTCTCTGGGTATTGCTGTCCGCTTTGACGAGGTTGCTCAGTTAGAAAGCCCGTTTCTATTTTTGCCTCATCAATACTTGGCAAAGGGATATCTTTAGCGTCACCCAAAATCGTGAGCTTGCACCAACCCAAGGGTTCCGTTGCATTTTGATCTTCCACAATCAGGCAACGTGACTTTGGAGCAATGGGGCTACCGTTATAACGAATCATATCCCTGACGCGAACCCGGTCAAGCATGGTTAAATGCAAGAACTGCGTTTTGCTCATAAATCCGCCGCCCCAGCCTGTTCGGAACAAAATCTCATCGGAGTTAAGTCCGAAGGTTGATTTGTATAATTGTTCTACCTGCGTCGTATCAACAGGTGTATTTCCATTAATACTGTTGGGAATAGATTTTTTCCCAGAGTAGAAATCTTTGTTTTCAAAATCAGAAACAGCTCTGAAAAACTCATTTACCACTTTCAATAAATCCTCAACGGATTGCAGGTAACCTGGAATCCCCTGAGGGAAGAAAACTTTTGCAAGTTCCGTGTCAATGGAGATTTTGAACAGGGCTTTTACAGCTTTGGGGGCGCATTCAAGAGTAGTCGTATGGTCTTTTTTGTAAGTTTGGCCAACATTATCTTTACAAATTGCTTTAGCAGTTTTAGCTCTCAGCAAAACATTCTCTGAAAAATTAGCGTCAGTGATTTTTACAAGACGGAAAAAGTCCCTTAAAGTATCGTTTGAGGCTCTCCATCTATCATTGTATTTTTCTATGTATTCCTTGTAATCTTTTTCAAATGAATCTGAAACAGGAATATGGGGAGTGTTTTCGGCGAAACTTTTTGATTCAACAGTATTACTATTTGCATCAGGTATTTCCGAGAGGTGTTCACTATATTTTTTCTTTAGGTCCTTAATTTTTCTCCTATTAACCTGACCGCTCCTAATCAAATTCAGACTCTGAAGAACAGCATGTTGATTAATAATTTGATTAACAGCTTTAAAATTGTTCTCATGAATCACAACGTCAGCTATAGGTAAATGATACCTCAACAACGATTGAAACCATGACTGTTTTGAAGGTTCGGTTAAGATTTTCCATAGGACTGCATTTCGAAATGCTCCTTTCAGTGAACTCCCCGGAATATAGTATCTGTCATTACCGTTTTGTGTAAATCTGTTTCCAGAATGAAGTTTTGTAACTCCTGTTGCAAGGTCTTTTTCAACTTTGGACTGAGAGGGAAAAACACCTTCTTTTTTAAGAAAATAACTGATAGAAAGATCTTTGTATGCTTGATAGTCTTCAAAGCGTTGCAGGTGCTGATTTCTATTGTTCAAGAATCTTTTAAATTTTTTTTCATTTCTTTCATACTCTGAAATATCATTCTCTGACAGATCAATACAATTGTATGCTAAAAAACTTTTAACATCACTCTCTCTATGAGAAAAATATTGAGCGTACTCAGTAGTTTTGTTTGATTCATCGATATACTTGCAGAGATTATCGTTGTCAATTAAAAAGACAGTATTTCCGATCCTGATAAATCCTTCACCATACTTTTCTTCTTTCCCCTTAATAAAAAGAGAGGTAAGGGTTTCAAGCTCGATGATTTTACTTACCATGGGTTCAGTCTTTTAAATCGATTTTTATTGGTACGCTAAGCGCATAGCCGTAGCGATAGACATCGTGAAGTCCATTCCATTCAGGAGTAATGTTTTTGTCGGGAGTAATGTCTGCCAAAGAGCCTTTTAATTTTGTTAGAAAAACGCTGCCTTCAGAAAACATATAAACCGTTTGGCGTTTGCGCTGCAAGCCAACTGAGAGCGATCCCGTCCAGCCTTTGCGTAAAACAGGATTGTAAGCGACTGCTGTTTCTGCATTTGGTATTTCACCATCGGAAGGGCAGCATAACGAGAGCAGGTAATACGCATTGGTATTTTCCAAACTCAAAAGATCAAAAAAATCAGTTTTATCAGCCCCTGTAAAAAACGGTTTTTCAGCAAGTGAGCCGAGACCAATGTTACGGTCGCCCCCGAATGCTGCCCTTCCGATG
>JAAXUP010000142.1 GCA_013335935.1 Eubacteriaceae bacterium
CGAGAGAACTTCTTCATCCTCGATCCCAAATTCCTTTCGTGCAACCAGCCGTCCGACAGGCCCATGCATCAGCTGAGTCTCGTAGAGGGTTATCTCATCAAATACCAAATCGTTTTCCCTTGCGATTCCCAGCATAGCCTCCCGATCAAGGGACTTTGCGCAATCATGACTTATGGCCGCGTACATGGTTTTCTCCGGGTCGCATCCGTACAGGACTGCCAGCTTCATGGCAGTTTCCACAACCCCAAGGGAATGCAGATACCTTTTATCGGATACCATTTTTTTTATTTCTTCATTGATTTTCCCATAATCCATGATCAGAACCCCTATCTGTAAAGATCATTTTTATAAATATAATCTTCCACCGCCTCAGGCAGCAGATATTTGATGGAATATCCGTGCTTGATCCTGGATCTGATCTCGGAGGATGAAATATCCATCTCCGGCGCGTATAGTTTGAATATTTTTGCACCATACAGCTCTCTCAGTTCT
This sequence comes from Eubacteriaceae bacterium, assembly GCA_013335935.1. Classification (GTDB taxonomy): domain Bacteria; phylum Bacillota; class Clostridia; order Eubacteriales; family Alkalibacteraceae; genus JAAXUP01. Next base: position 493 of record JAAXUP010000142.1, read on the forward strand.
TCGATCCTTACATCAAGGTTTTCCTGCTCATACCCCGGGCGGAAGGTAGTGATGATGGAGGTTTTCTTCAGGACTTGATCAGCTTTCTTCCAATTGTCGATTTCAAATATGATGTCAGCCCCTGTGATAAAAAACAGGCTGTCCCCGGGATATAATTTTTCAAGTTCTTCCAGGGTGTCTATGGTGTAGGTATATCCCCTGCGATTGATCTCAATATCCGAAACCTCAAATTTGTCATTGCTTCTTATGCCCAGTTCCGTCATTTTATATCGGTGGAATGAATCGACTTCCTGGTCATCTGTTTTATATGGGTTATTGCCTGTGGGGATAAAAATTACTTTATCCAGGCTGAGTCTGTCCCTTGCTGATTCAGCAAGGAGCAAATGTCCATAATGTATGGGGTTGAATGTCCCCCCAAGAATCCCTATCTTCATCTTTCCCATGGCTAACAACCTCTTGATTAATTATTTTTTTGCTTTTTTGGGTATTTCAATTTTTGGATCCGTATGGTTCCTTTTATACAGCACGAATTTGCTTCCGATTGTCTGAACCACATCAGAATCTGTGGAGGTTGCCAGCTGCTCAACCACATCAGAAAACGCCTCCATGCAATTTTGCTGCACTTTTCCTTTAATCAGTTCCCTGCTCCTGAGAGCATCCTTCGCCTGCACGACTACATTAGCCGTTACCCCTTCTTTTCCCACATGCAGAATGTCAGGGATATTTATCGCCAGGGACTTTAGATAGCTTCTTTGTTTGCTTGTTAACATTTTTGTTAACCTCCATTATCTTATATAATCAAATTCGATATCCAGAAGTTTGACGGTATCGCCTTCTTTAACTCCTAAATTTTCCAGTTCTTGGAATACTCCCTTGTCTTTTAGAACCTTCTGGAAGAACACCACGGAATCATAATCGTCAAAGTTGACGGATGAAATCAGTTTTTCCATTAACTGACCTTCAATAACATAGTAATCATTTTCTCTTTTGACAGAGAATCCTCTTTCGAAATCTGCGGAGTAAACCTTATCTTGAATGATCTCGTCTTCGAAAATCGGTTCAACTTCTCCAATTTCATCCAGAAGGGCAGCCGTTCTTTCCAGAATCACGTCCAGACCTTCCCTGGTCGCAGCGGATATCAGAAACACCTCATATCCTCTGTCTGACAGTTCTGTTCTGATCTTCTCGATTTCTTCCCGATCTGCTGCAACATCTATTTTATTTAATGCCACGATCTGTCTTCTTTCAGCCAGCTTGACATTGTGTTTTCTAAGCTCATTATTGATGATTTCAAAATCTTCCATGGGATCACGTCCTGACATACCTGATACGTCAAGGATATGGATCAGAAGTTTTGTCCTTTCCACATGCCTTAAAAACTGATGTCCCAGGCCTGCTCCCTCGTTGGCTCCCTCAATGATTCCAGGGATATCCGCCAAAACGAAGCTTTGTTCTTCTCTCAGGGATACTACACCAAGATTTGGCACTAACGTTGTAAAAGGATAATCGGCTATTTTAGGTTTTGCTTTTGATACAGCCGAAAGGAAGGTTGACTTTCCTACGTTGGGATATCCAAGAAGTCCCACGTCTGCAAGGAGTTTTAATTCAAGAACAACTTTAAGTTCCTTTCCCTTGTTTCCCCCTTCTGCAAATCTCGGGGCCTGTCTTGTAGGTGTGGCGAAATGCTGATTTCCTCTGCCGCCTTTTCCACCTTTGGCAACGATGAATTCTTCACCGTCATCTGTAAGATCGGCAATGATCCGGTTGGTTTCTTCATCCTTAACTACGGTACCTGGAGGAACCAATATGACCAAGTCATTGGCGGATTTTCCGCTCATGTTATTGCTCTCTCCGTCATTTCCGTTATCAGCCTTGTGCTTTCTTTTATATCTAAAATCAATAAGGGTCCTTAAATTGGAACTTACCTTAAAGATGACGTCTCCGCCCTTACCGCCGTCGCCCCCTGATGGGCCTCCGTTGGGAACATATTTTTCTCTTCGGAAGGACATGCTGCCGTTACCGCCGTTGCCCGCTTTTATATCAATGACTACTCTATCTATAAACATTCTATCACTCTTTCCATATTCAAGAACAGCGCCTAAGACGCATTATTCTCACAGAACAGGAAAGCCCGCACTGCATTTTACTGAGTCGAACTTTCCTTATCTACAAAAACAACCACCTCTTGAGAAGGTGGCCATTTGATTACATAGCGTCTTTAGGATATACGCTGACTTGTTTTTTGTCTCTGCCTTTTCTTTCGAACTTGACTACTCCATCAGCAACAGCAAACAGAGTGTCGTCTCCGCCTCTCATTACATTGTTGCCCGGGTGGATTTTTGTTCCTCTTTGTCTTACCAGAATATTTCCTGAAAGAACGAATTGACCGTCCGCTCTTTTAACGCCTAAACGTTTAGATTCACTGTCTCTTCCGTTTCTTGAACTACCTACCCCTTTTTTATGAGCAAATAATTGTAGATTCATCCGCAACATCGGTTACACCTCCATTCAACCTACTACATTTACAAAACTTTTATATTCATTTTCAATACTTTTTAAACCAAGGTACAAGGTTTCTAGGATAGCTTTCGCTCTGATGAACTGTTTCTCATCGTATATTTCCGGGATCCTGAATTCAAGGAACCCATCTTCGTTGACCTTATAATAAAAATCAAGCTTAACATACTCAATTAGTCCATTAACTGCCGCTATCGTAAGTGACGACACTGACGCACAGACAATATCTTTTCCGATTTCGTCATATCCGCTGTGTCCGCTGACCACCAATGATTTTATCATGCCATCTTCTCTCTGGAAGGTACAAGTAATCATGATTATTCAGCTTTTCCAGATTTTATTTCCGTGATTTCCACTTCAGTAAAAGGCTGTCTGTGTCCTTGTTTTTTTCTGTAGTCTTTTTTAGACTTATACTTGTAGATGATTACTTTTTTGCCTTTACCTTGTCCTAAAACCTTTGCAGTGACGATTGCATTTTCAACTGTCGGCGCGCCAACAACTAAAGTACCGTCATTTACAGCAAGCACGTCAGCAAACTCCACGCTTTCCTGTCCGTCTTCCAGTAAAAGTTTTTCAACTTGAATTACATCGCCAGGTTTTACACAGTATTGTTTACCACCTGTTCTTATTACAGCATACATAAATATTACACCTCCTCAATCCAGTCTCGCCTATAGAAGGTCCCCCAAAGGGAGTTAATACCTTTTTAGAGCGGCTTCATACGCCATAACAGTATATCATGACATAACGAAGTAGTCAATCGCTTTGCATTAATATTTCAGCAGCAAATATCAGTTGCCAGGAAGGATGATGATCTGTTCGATTTCATTGTTCATGCTCACTTCTATTTCTACTTTGACCTTGTAGAAATCCTCCAGCATTTGGTCGAAAGTAAAGCCATAGCTGAAGTATTTCATTTCGTCGATCACATTCTTCAGGTATGGGCTGATGACGATTTTATACTTGTTGTAATTCAGCAGATGGATGTTGTTTTCTATTCTGGCCAGGCATTTGTAAAAAATCGCTTCCTGGGTGAAGATATACCCTGTTCCTGCGCATAAGGGACACTGCTGATGATTAAGCTGGGATATGGATTTGCCTTCCTGTTTCCGAGTGATCTGCATGATGCTGAGTTCAGTAAATCCAAACACCTTAAACCGCACCTTATCTTTAAGGGCCATTTCTTTCCACTTTTTCATGATGATGTCTTTTTCTCTGTCCTTTTG
>JAAXUP010000143.1 GCA_013335935.1 Eubacteriaceae bacterium
AGATCAAATCGGGAATACAACTTTTACTGGAAATGCCATCACTTCACAGCCGGGGATGGTAGCATATACGATATTTGACAGTAAACTATTAAAAAAATACAAGAAAAAAGGCCCGGATATTATCTCTCATGTCCATCCCCATGATCTTTACGATCATTTTGATGAGCAATGGGAAAAAGACCTGGCGGATGGATATGAATCCATATCCCAGGCAGACACGATTGAAGAACTTGCTGAAAAAGCAGGTATCGATTTGACTGGTTTAGTTGAACAAATAGAAGAATACAATGGTATGTGCGCCGCTGGCTTTGATGAACTTTTTGAAAAGGACAGACACTATATGGAACCGATTGAAAAAGGTCCATTCTATTGTTGCCGTCAGAACGTAGGTGCATATGGCTCCTTAGGTGGAGTTTTGATCAATTATAAAACAGAAGTAATGACTCAGGAGGCAAAGGTCATTCCGGGCTTGTACTGTGTAGGTACGGATGCTTGTAATATTTTCGGGGACAGTTATCCATTTATCTTAGCTGGAAATACAATGGGTTTCTGCCTGAATAGCGGTCGTATAGCAGGAGAAAATGCTGCAAATGAAATAAATGGATTTTAATAGCTGAGAACAAAAGCAGAAGTTCTTTAGTCAGGCAGGCGTGATTACTTAGCCTGCCTGATTCTAACAGGAGGAAATATGAAAATAACAATTGATGGAAAAGAGGTCGCAGTAAAAGAGGGAGTATCTATTCTGGATGCAGCACTGAATTCAGGTGTATTTATCCCGCATTTATGCAAACATCCCGACCTGGAGGCGGTTGGCGGGTGCAGGCTGTGTTCTGTTGAGGTGGAGGGGATGGAAGAAACAGTCCTTGCTTGCAAAACAACGGTCCAGCAGGATATGGTCATTAAGGTCAATTCTTTAAAGGCAGATAAAACAAGAAAGATGGCAATGGAATTGATCTTAGCTTCTCACCCTGCAGATTGCACAGGCTGCCCTAAGTATGGAAAGTGTGAGTTGCAGTCTATGTACCAATACATGGGGGTAGGTCCGGAGAGATGGAGAAAGAAATCAAGAACAGTATCAAATGATGACAGCAATCCACTGATCCAACACCTTTTTACAAGATGTATCCGCTGCGGACGCTGTATAAGAGCTTGCAGAGAATTACGGGGTGTGAAGGTGCTGGATTATATTAAAACAAAAGATGGCGTTCGCGCAGGTATAGATGGAGGCGTTTCTTTAAAGGAAGCAGGGTGTAAATTTTGTGGAGCATGCATAGAAGTTTGTCCAACAGGCTCCATTATGGATGCTATAGGAATTATAAAGGAGAATGCATCCTATCATTCCGCAGTTGTTCCCTGTAGAAATGAATGCCCAGCAAACATTGACATTCCACGATATGTTCGATATATCAAAGAGAGGGAGTTTTCAAAAGCAACGGCAGTCCTTAGGGAAAAAGTGCCCTTCCCGGAAACCTTAGGAAGTGTATGTAATCATGCGTGTGAAACGGTTTGTAAGAGAAATGAATTGGGTTCGCCTATTTCGATATGCAAGTTAAAGAGAACCGCAGTGATCAATGCCGATGGAGCATGGAAAAAGCTGGTAAGGACAACCGAATCAACGGGGAAAAAAGTAGCCATCATTGGAGGGGGACCCGCAGGGTTAACAGCTGCCTATTATCTGGCTAAAAAAGGACATGCCGTTTCCGTGATGGAAGAGAATGAAAAAGCCGGAGGACAATGTCGTTATGGCATACCGGCCTATCGATTGCCAGATGAACTGTTAGATCGAGAAATTACAGAAATACTGGATGCAGGAGTTAAACTTGTTACAGGGAAAAAAGCAGACACTCCAAAAGAATTACTGAAAAATGGATACGATGCCATTCTGGTTTCTGTTGGGACTCATAAAGGAACAATACTGCCTCTTGAGGGCAATGCTTTAGAAGGCACACAACTAAACACGGACTTTCTGAAGAAAGCAAGAACTGGAAAATCGGAAGCGATAGGCGAAAAAGTAATGATTCTGGGTGGCGGGAATGTTGCGTATGATTGTGCCCGCACCGCTATTCGATTAGGGGCAAAAGAAGTGCATGTGGCATGCCTTGAAAATACTCAGCAGATGACCGCAACCCAGGATGAAATCGATGAGGGTCGGGAAGAAGGGATTATCCTTCATTCTGCACATTCGTTTCTAAAAATTGTGGGTGATACAAAAGTTGAAGGCGTGGAACTGCAGAAGGTAGATAAATTCTATTTTGATGAAAATCGCAGGGCAGTGATCGAATTGGTGGAAGGAACAAAAGAGACCATCCCTGTAGACAGTGTCATCTTCGCAGTGGGTCAAAAGCCTGAAGGTACCCATGCCCTGGGACTGGAATTGCTGAATAATGCATATGTAAAAGTCAATGAGAATATGGAAACCAGCATGACAGGCGTATATGCAGCGGGGGACGTAGTGACAGGTACCAAGTCAGTAATTGCGGCCATTTCGGCAGGACGCAAAAGTGCAGAAGTAATAGACAAATACTTAGGTGGTGATGGAGAAATCACAGAGCAGCTGGTGGAAATAGAATCGCCAAATCCTTATCTTGGACGAAGACCTGGCTTTGCAGACTTAGATAGGATCAAACCGGAATTGATCGATGCAGAGGTCAGAAAGTGCAGCTTTGAATTAGTGGAAAAATCCTTTGAATCAGAAGCTGCTAAAAGTGAGGCCGAACGCTGTCTTCAATGTGATCTTCGATTAAATATAACCAGACCAAAACTTTGGAATGAATATTAGGAAGGAAAAAAAGATGGATGAGTATATAATATGTAATACGATATCAATATATCCGGAAGCACCGGTTTCTTCTGAATTATTTGTAAGCAATATCTCCCAGGTTATGAACGCAATATCGGACAAACAAGCAGCTAAGAAATATTTGATTGCTGATAAAGCCTCTAATGAAATAATGGAATTATTGATGAAGAGGAGTGAGGAATTTTCAAGGCTCAATATTGAAATAATTGAAGTAAAGGTTAACGATCATTTTGTTTTTGGAAATTCAACTGCAGTTGTTAAACTTATTGAAGGAGAAAAAGCGATCCCATCAGGTGTCGATGAAAATTTACCGGTGTTTTCTGTGGAAGACCTGCTAAGGGCAGAAGAAAAGATGGTATACATCGGTGGGAGTGCCGAAAAACAGGGGGCCTTTTCCTTCGCGAAAAAAATAAAGCCTAGAGAGATCCTGAACCAGTGCGGATCGAATAAAAACTTTAAAGGGATGTACTTCGGTTATCCCATGGGGAGTTTGATTTCAGCCGGGCAATTGGATGAAGAAGTGATCATAACAACAGATTCAATCACGATTTTTGATGAAAGCGATTGTATGCTGGATAGTCTTCTGGGAATTTCAGAAAGATATATTAAAGAATCATGTGGACGTTGTGTATTTGGCTACGAAGGAACTGCCCAGATCCATATGATCTTATCCGACCTTGCACAGAAGAAAGGTAAGACCAGTGATCTTGAATTGATAAAGGATTTATGCCATGCGATGCAAAAACAATCATTATGCGATGTTGGGGTGTCGGCTGGAAATACTATTTTGACAGCAATGCAAAATTTTAAAGTTGAAATAGAGGAACATATCACAAAGAAAACCTGTAAAGCATCGGTATGCAGCAAGTTCGTGACTTATCATGTGCTTCCAGACCTCTGTAACGGCTGCAATGATTGTCAGGATGCATGTGAAGAGGATGCAATCCTGGGCAAGAAACGATTTATACATGTAATTGATCAGGATGAGTGCACTCTATGTGGTGCATGCCTGGAGGCTTGTAAGGTCGGAGCGATTGTAAAAGCTGGACCAATCAAACCAAGAGGTCCCAAGAACCCGCTCCCATGCAAAAGATGAAAAAAAAGCGAAACTCCCAGTCATTTCGATTTGGCTGGGAGCTTTTTTGTATCTACTCACTTCCTGGCTGCGCTTGATCCAATGATGAATAAGAGTCGGCGATTTCCTTAGCGATTTCGTGAAAGGAATCCAGATTGGGTATGGTTTTATCCTTTCGCCATACAAAGCCATAGTCAATGTAAATGACAGGATCCTTCAGGGGAACATAGGCGATGGAATCAGTGAAAAAATACTTCAAGCAGTTGAAAACCAAAGAAATGCCGATTCCCCTGGAAATCAAAGTCATCAGGGACTGTTCCGTGGACACCTCCTGGACGATTACA
>JAAXUP010000261.1 GCA_013335935.1 Eubacteriaceae bacterium
CCTTGTCCTTGTAATTTAAGAGTATGTCCTGTGCCATACCGATATATTTCTGTCTGGATTTACTTTTCGGATTGTAGATGACCACACAAAAGTCGCCTTTTCCTGCGCAGTGAAGCCTATTTTCGATGGTTGCCCAGCTGGTCAGGCAGTCTGAAAGGGAAATGGTCACATAGTCATGCATGAGAGGCGCGCCTAATATCGCTCCGCCAGCATTGGCTGCGGTCACTCCTGGAACGATGTTGACATCAAATTCTTCGATGTTATGTTCTTTTGACAGGATTTCAAGGATAAGTCCCGCCATCCCGTAAACCCCGGGATCTCCGCTGCTTACAACAGAAACAGTCTTGTTTTCCATTGCCAGTTTGATGGCGGCCTTGCAGCGATCCACTTCCCTGGTCATCCCATTTTCAACAACTTCCTTGTCCTGAAGCATGTCTCTGATAAGTTCTATATAGGTCTTATACCCTGCAACGACGTCACTTTCTTCAATGGCCTTTACTGCTTCAAAGGTCATATTTTCTTTCTGTCCCGGTCCAATCCCGATCACATTTATTTTGTACATGCTGTTACACCTCTTTCTTTCAATAAGTTCGTTTAAGTGTTTAAATGTTTAAATGCTTAAGTGCTTATGCAGGAATTGATTTACGCTTTTACATTTCAACAATTCAACATTTCAACACTTCAACACTTCAACACTTGATTCCCAAACCGAGATCGTAATCCCCTCATACCTGTGCTTTTCTTCAATGCATCTGCCTTTATCGGATGCCAGATATCCGCAGGGCTCTGCTACAGAACCCACCCCTATGCTTTTTCTAACAAAATCCGAACCTGTGAATTTGTCTTCAACCTTCAGGATTTCATTTCGCGGGATGATCATCAAGGGGACCTTGAAATAACTGGCACATTCCATCAGGCCTTTTTCATCTTCTTTCAGATCAACAGTTGCTATCCCCTTCAGGGAGTCGATGCTGATATTGTTTCTGGAAAAGGTATCCCTTAGGGCATTTTTTAATTCCTCAAAAGTGGTATTTCTTCTGCAGCCCATCCCGGCAATTACGGTTTTGGGATGCAGGATCACATATCTTTTTTCTAAATCAAGCTCCATTTTAATGCTTACGGCGATTACTCCCTGACAGTCCTGGGAGACTTCCCCGTTTACAAGAAAGACGTTCTCTGGAAGCCTTGAGCCGTCAAATTCCATACTAGAATTATTGATCATAGCTACTTTTTCACCATTTATGATCATGGCGGTGATATCCTTTGCGGCGGTCAGATCATTTATAGTCAAGCCATGATCCATAGCGAAAGTATCCACGGCCATGGATCCAGATACATCTGAAGCCGTCGTAATGACAGGATCAGCGCCAATAAGTCCGGCAATTTCATTTGTCTTTTCATTGGCTCTTCCAAGATGACCGGACAGGAGGCTGATGATGTGGAAACCTTTCTCATCCATGACTAGTATCGCAGGATCCTTGTCCTTGGATCCGATCAAATCCTTGATGGTCCTTATTACGATTCCAGTGGCCATAATGAAAAGGAGTGTTCTTCTGGTTGCAAACAGCATCTCAACGGTGGTTTTAAAATTTTCGAAATGAAAATCGCTGTCCTCAGATGGATATTTTGAAGGTGCGAAAACTTCCGGATCAT
>JAAXUP010000063.1 GCA_013335935.1 Eubacteriaceae bacterium
CAATTTCAAAGAATTAGGCAGTTTTATCGAGAACAGCCCTATATTCCCGGAAAAGACTAACGTCAACTTTGTCCAGATCATTGATCTGGAGACGGTTCGGCTGATTACCTGGGAACGGGGTTCAGGTCTCACGTTAGCATGCGGAACAGGAGCAAGCGCTGTAGCAGCGCTCCTATACAGGAAAGGTTTGACCGAATCAAAGATCAAAGTGAATGTACCTGGTGGACAATTGAAGCTGGAAACAGGAAAATATATTACAATGACTGGCCCGGCTGTCCATGTGTTTGATGGTATAATAAATTTAACGGAGGTTATTTGAACATGAGGAGTATGACAGGTTTTGGCAGAGGAGACTACAAAGACGATAGTTTGGAAATCAATATAGAAATTAAAACCATTAATCATCGATATAAAGATTTTTTCATCAGAATGCCAAGGCACATCACATTTGCTGAAGACAATCTCAGGAAGGAAATCAGTGATCGAATTTCAAGGGGAAGAATTGAAGTAAATGTTAAAACGAATACTTATAGCGGTCAGAATAAAAGCATCAAGCTTAATTTAGAGCTAGCCAGAGAATATGTGGAATGTTTGAAAGAATTGAAAACCAACGTGCCTGAAATTACAGGTGAATATTCACTTTCACTTATTTCGAGGTTTCCTGATGTGATTTCCTCGGAAGAAAATGAAGTCGATGCCGTGGAAATGTGGGAAAAAATCAAAACTGCCCTTAATGCAGCACTGGATAATATTGTTCAAAGCAGAGAGAATGAAGGCGAAATCCTGAAAAAAGATTTTATTAAACGACTCCTGCTCATTGAAGACTTTTTAAAGGAAATCATTGGGAAGGTGCCGGAAATCGCCGATGAATACAGAAACAAGCTTATAGAAAGAATAAAGGAATTTACCAATAATATCGAAATTGATGAGAACAGGCTGCTGACTGAAGTCGCATACTATTCTGATAAAATCAATATTACTGAAGAAATAACCAGGTTGAAATCACATATACAACGTTTTAGAAAAATTATTGATGAGAATGATTCCGTTGGCCGAAAGCTTGATTTCCTGATTCAGGAGATGCATCGGGAAATCAACACCATAGGATCTAAAGCAAACCATATTACTATTTCCAATTATGTAGTAGACGTGAAAAGTGAAATTGAAAAAATGAGAGAACAGATACAAAATATCGAATAGTGGAGATGGTTATGGATAACAATTTTTATGTTAAGGAAAAAGGATTGCTGATTGTAATATCAGGACCTTCAGGAGCAGGTAAGGGTACTGTTTGCAAAGAATTATTAAAACAGATGAAGAACCTTGCCGTATCAGTATCCGCAACGACAAGGGAACCAAGAAACGGGGAAATTGAAGGAGTCAATTACTATTTCTTGAACAAAGGAAACTTTCTGGATATGATAGGGAACAATGAGTTCCTTGAATATGCCAAAGTATACGACAATTACTATGGAACGCCAAAAACTCCGGTGTTGGATATGCTTGATACAGGGGTGGATGTAATTCTTGAGATCGACATTCAAGGGGCAGCCCAGGTCAGAGCTAATTATCCAGATGGGATTTATATATTTGTTGTCCCACCTTCTATTAAGGAACTGGAGAAACGAATCACTGAAAGAGGCACCGAAAGCAAAGAACAGTTGAGCAAAAGAATGGATTGCGCATATGATGAAATAAGAAACGCCGCCAATTACAGTTACATTGTTATCAATGAAAAGGTACCTGTTGCAGCGTATCAGATAGCTTCCATCATAACTGCGGAAAAATGCAGATCGGAAAGACTTGAAAGTAAAATTGAAGAAATATTAGGGAGGTAACACTATGAGATATCCAGCATTGAATGACCTTATAGCCAAAGCGGATAATAAATATTCACTGGTTATAATTGTGGCAAAAAGAGCAAGGCAAATCGTGGAAAGAGGAATTCCGGCTTTTGAGGAAGTCCAAAATCCTGTATCAATCGCAACAAGAGAAATTGCTGAAGGTAAACTTAAATTCAAATACAGAAAATAATGAAGCAGCAATGGCTCTTGGGCTGTTGCTTTTTATTTGTAAGGAGGATCCATGAAAATAGCGCAAATCTATGTCAATCAACTGAATATTAATCTGGACAGAGCTTTTGACTATTTGGTTCCCGAGAGCCTTCACAATACGATCTCAGCGGGAGACAGGGTCATGGTACCTTTTGGTTTCGGCAATAAAAAAATTGATGGTGTGGTTTATAAAATTACCGATTTTACCGATTATCCTACCGCTGGATTGAAAAACATTTCAGGAATAATTGAAAATTACCCTAAAATGACTGAAAATCAGCTTAAAGTATGTAAATGGATGCAAGAGAAATATCATTGTTTTTTCATGGACGGTGTCAATTCTTATATGCCTTCCAACCTGTTGATCAAATCGGCTAAGGACAGTGAAGGCAAAAGAATATTTTATATATCAGACAGCATCAAGCGAGAGAAGGTTTATCGTCTGACGGATCAAGATAAAAATCTGGAGGCTTGCCTGTCTCGGCTTAAGAAGAACGCATCAAGCCAGCATAAAATCATAAAAGCGCTGCATTCCGGTCCTTTGAGCTACAAGGAACTTAAGGAGAGGGCGCTCTATAACAAGCCGTCTCTGGATGCATTGATCGGAATTGGAATGATCATGGAAGAAATGATGGAAGAATCTGAACAGACCGATGATGCCCTTCAAGGCACTTTTCCAAAAATAAAGCTGAATGCCATGCAGAAAACGGAATTCGATAAATACCAGAAAAGCGAACATGATACATTTCTCCTTCATGGGGTGACTGGAAGCGGTAAAACAGAAATCTACCTTCAGATGATGGAGGAGATGATAAAAGAAGGCAGGAGCTGTCTTTATCTTGTGCCTGAAATCGCCTTGACCCCCCAGACGATAGGAAGGATCAAAGGAAGGTTTAATGACAAGGTGGCAGTGATCCATTCACGGATCAAAGATTCCCAGAGGTTTGTCCACTATATGGATATTTATGATAACAAAACAAAAATAGTCATCGGTGCCAGGTCTGGAATCTTTTCACCCTTCAAAGATCTGGGATTGATCATAATCGACGAAGAACATGAAAATACCTACAAATCCGGAAGTCGGCCGAGATACGATACCATTGAAACTGCCCGATATCTGAAGTCCCTCTATGGTGCAAAGCTGGTGCTGGGAAGCGCCACGCCCTCTGTGATCTCCTATCATAAAGCATTGAACGGAGAATATCAGCTGCTTCATCTGCCGGAAAGGATCAATGCATACCCACTCCCTGAGGTTGAGGTAGTGGATATGCGAAATGAAATGAGAAATGGCAACAGGTCGTTTCTAAGCAAAGGATTATTTCTTGAGATGAAAGAAAAGCTTCGAAAAAAAGAGCAGATCATTTTATTTCTGAATAAGCGGGGATTTTATAGCTATGTTTTTTGCAGAGACTGCGGGTATGCCGTCAAGTGCCCAAAATGCGATGTCGCCATGACTTACCACTCCACTGGGAACCGGCTTGAATGCCATTACTGCGGACATGTGGAAAAAGTGGAGAGAATATGTCCAAGTTGCGGCAGCAGCAAGATCAAGTATTCGGGTACTGGTACCGAAAGGATCGAGAATTCCCTTGTAAAATATTTTCCGGATGTCAAAATCCTTAGAATGGATACAGATACCATGAAGAAAAAGGATTCTTTTGAAAACACGCTGAATGCCTTTTCAAAAGGAGAAGCGGATATCCTGATTGGGACCCAAATGGTTACCAAAGGTTTCGATTTTGATAATGTAACTCTGGTTGGAGTGCTCCTTGCCGATCTGACTCTTAATTTTCCGGACTACAGGGCTTCTGAAAGAACGTTCCAGCTCATCACTCAGGTAGCTGGACGGGCAGGCAGAGGAGACAAGGAAGGTAAAGTTTTTATTCAGACCTATGACCCTGATCACTATGTGATCAGGCATGCAAAGACTCATGATTATATCGGATTCTACAGGGAAGAAATAAAGTATCGGGAAGAACGGGACTATCCTCCATTTACACAGCTTTTGTATATCGGATTTTCGGGAGAAGACCTGAATCAGGTAACTGAGGATTGCAGAAAATACTATGATAAGCTATTATTGAATTTAGAGAGCAATGGCTTTTCTGATTATAAAAAGGATATCTACCAGCCCAGCCTGTCTTCGGTATCAAGGATAAATAATAAGCACAGATGGTACATCCTTATCAAAACCGAACACATTGAAGATATCAGCGGAATGATCAGGCAGATGAGTTATTCAAATGAAATCAAAAATATGGGTTCAGCAATCATTATTGACTTGAATCCAAATACACTATTATAGGAGGCTAATATGGCTTTAAGAGAAATTAGAACGAATGATGATCCCATATTGAGAAAGAAAGCAAGGATCATTGAGACAATCAATGATCACATCATACAGCTCAAGGAGGATATGCTGGAGACAATGTACGCAGCTCCCGGAATTGGTCTGGCAGCAAACCAGATCGGTATTTTAAGGCGGATCGTGGTCATTGATATCGGAGATGGTCCTCTCACTTTAATAAATCCGGAGATCATTCATGAAGAAGGTTTTCAGTCTGATGAAGAGGGTTGCTTAAGCCTTCCGGGTAAGACAGGAGAAGTAGAAAGAGCCCAAAAAGTTGTTGTAAAGTATCTGGATCTGGATGGGAAAGAAACCCAGCTTGAAGCTGCAGACCTTTTAGCAAGAGCAGTCTGCCACGAGGTGGATCATTTAAACGGCATATTATTCACTGATAAGGTGGTTGAACACGAGGAAATCATTTTATGAGGATAATATTCATGGGTACTCCTGATTTTGCAGTGCCGACTCTTGAAATGATCATAAAGGCAGGGCATGATGTCCTTGCAGTGGTAACCCAGCCGGACAAGCCAAACAGCAGAGGAAAGAAAGTGATTTTTTCACCGGTAAAACAGCTTGCCCTGGACAATAACATTAAAGTTTACCAGCCAGATAGGATAAAGGATAAGGAATTTATCCAGGAAATAATGGAAATGGAGCCCGACCTGATCGCAGTCGTGGCCTATGGGAAAATACTTCCCCAGGAGCTCCTCACCATGCCCCGATATGGATGCATAAATCTCCATGGCTCTCTGCTTCCGGAATATAGAGGACCTGCTCCGATCCATAGAGCGGTCATTGAGGGAAAAAGTGAGACAGGAGTCACCACTATGCTTATGGATATCGGTTTGGATACCGGAGATATGATCTATAAATTCAAAACAGAAATCAGTGCGGTTATGGAGACCGGTGAGCTTCATGATATCCTGGCTTCCGGCGGAGCAGCCCTTATGGTAAAAACGATTGCCGACATTGAAAAGTGTATTGCGCCCAGAGAAAAGCAGGATGATTCAAAAGCGACGTATGCGCCTTTGCTCACTAAGGAAACTGGAAAAATCCATTGGAATCAGAAATCATCAGAATTACACAACTTGATCAGAGGCACTTCACCTTCTCCGGGAGCGTATACCATCCTGGATGGGAACAGAGTAAAAATCGCCAAGTCCGCTATTCCTGCTGATTTTGGAAATAATACGGAAGAGGCTAGCTTGGCACCCGGTACGGTTATTAAGGCAGACAAGGAAGGACTCCTTGTAAAGACGGGGGATGGAGCGTTACTGATCAGAGAGATCCAGCTTCCAGGCAAGAAGAGAATGCCAGTTTCTGAGTTTATCAAGGGAAATAAAGCACTTGATGGTAAAATATTTATCTAATTAAGGTTATTTTAAGTTCCTGGAATTATACTGAAAAAAACAAACACGGAGGTAACTAAAATGTTTTATCCATTTTTTGACATATCTATGATAATAATCATACCTGGACTTATCATTGCGGCATACGCTCAGGGGAAGGTTACCACAACCTATAACCGGTATTTAAGGGTAGCAAACACCAAAGGTCTTACCGGTGCGCAGACAGCCAGGTACATCCTGGATGCCAACAACTTAAACCAAGTAGCAATCGAATTGGTTGGAGGCAAATTATCAGATCACTATGATCCCCGAAAGAAGGTTTTAAGACTATCAAACGAGGTTTATAACGGAAGAAGTGTTGCATCTGTAGGAATAGCAGCACATGAAGTTGGCCATGCCATACAGCATGCTACCGCTTATACTCCACTGAAAATAAGAAATGCCATCGTTCCATTGGTCAGCTTTGCATCAAGCGCAGCATGGTTTTTATTTTTCATAGGATTCATGTTTTCAGCCACCGGGCTTATGGACATAGGAATAATTTTCTTTGCCAGTTCAGTGATATTCAATCTGATCACACTTCCTGTAGAGTTCAATGCCAGCAGCAGAGCAAGACAGCAGCTGGAAGCAAGCGGAATGGTCATGAGTGATGAAGCCATTGGGGTAAAGAAGGTTCTGGACGCAGCAGCCCTTACTTACGTTGCGGCCCTTATCGTATCGTTTCTTCAGCTTGCAAGACTTCTGGTGCTCAGGAGCTCACGAGACTAATGGGGAAAAATTACAGTAATGATCCAAGAGAGCTTGCGGTACAGCTCCTTTATGAGATCAACAATGAGGATGCATTCACAAACCTGGCCTTGAGCCAGGCGTTTAAAAATACGGAGATCGCCAGACAGGACCGGGCATTGGCGACTACCCTGGTCTACGGTACAGAAAAAAACCTTACCAAACTTGACCTGATCATCGGGATGATGAGTAAAACCAAATTGAATAAAATTTCTCCATGGATCAAGGAGATATTAAGAACAGGCATTTATCAGATATTTTATCTGGATAAGGTGCCTTCTTTTGCTGTTGTAAATGAATGTGTCAATTTAAGCAAAAAATATTCAAGAGATAAAGCATCAGGTTTCGTAAATGCTATTTTAAGGAATATCATAAGACAAAAGGAAAAGATCGAAATCAGGATCATGGATGAATTAGAGCCCTTTGAGCGACTTTCCGTTCCCAAATGGCTCTTCAGATACATCGAAAAGCAATATGGCAGCGAGTCAGCTTGCAGTTTTTTTGAGGAGTCTCTTCATAATTCTCCCCTTACGGCAAGAGTCAATACGACACTTATGGACATTGACAGCTTGCTTGCTGTCCTTGAAGCAGAAGGACTTAGTGTGGAGGCTAACAAAATATTCAAAGATTCAGTAAGATTTTATGGCTTCCCTGGGGTATTCGATTTGAAAAGCCATAGCCAGGGTTTGTTCATGCTCCAGGATGAAGGTGCAATGGTTGCCGTAGAAGCTTTAGGGATCAATGCCGGTGATGTGATTCTTGATATGTGCGCAGCACCAGGTGGAAAAACGGCACATATGGCGGAAATTCTTAATGGAAGCGGGAAAATAATATCCCGAGATATTTACGGGCATAAAATAAAATTGATCGAAGAAAATGTCTCAAGATTGAAACTCAAAAATGTATACACGGAACTTAAGGATTCTACGATTTTTTATAAAGAAGATCAGGAAAAATTTGATAAGGTTCTTTTAGATGCGCCTTGTTCAGGATTGGGGATTTTACGAAGGAAACCGGACATCAAGTGGAAGCTGGATTACGAAAAGATCCTGGAATTGATTCAAGTCCAGAAAAAGATGATCCTTCATGCCTTTGACTCCCTAAAACAGGGGGGAGTTCTCGTTTACTGCACATGCACCATCAACAAACACGAGAATTATGATATAATAGAATATCTTATAAAAGAACGAAAGGATGCGGAAGTAGACCATCATTATCTAGGCCAGCTGCATCCAGATCTTGCCGATCAAAGAGGTGTCATCCAGCTAATGCCAAATATTCATGGTACGGATGGATTTTTTATCTCAAGAATAATCAAGAAATAAATACAAAAGGTGATTGAATTGAAGAATTTGATTGGAATGAAAAAAACTGAGCTTGAAGCCCTCATGGGGGAGCTTGGTGAAGCAAAGTTCAGGGCAGCCCAGCTTTATAAGTGGGTATATTCTCCCGTCGATTCCATTGACGATATGACCAATATACCTAAAGTCCTGAAAGAAAAAATCAAGGAGCATTATTTTTACAGACATATCACTGCGGAACATATCCTGATGGACGAAAAGGATGGGACAAAAAAATTCCTTTTCAGACTTGAAGACGGCAATTTAATCGAGTCGGTACTAATGAATTATTCCTACGGATCAACGATTTGCATCTCCTCCCAGGTTGGCTGCAGGATGGGGTGTAAATTTTGTGCGTCTACCATAGACGGACTGGTAAGAAATCTGAGTGCGGGAGAAATGACTGACCAGATTATGGCCGTTGAAAAAAGCGAAAAGATAAGAATTTCCAATATTGTCATAATGGGAAGCGGGGAACCCTTTGATAATTTTGACGAAATCGTCAGGTTCATCGAACTGGCAAATGACAGTGAAGCGTTAAATAAAGGCCAGAGACATATCACCATATCTACCTGTGGCCTTGTTCCTGAAATTTATAAGCTTGCCGACATGAATCTGCAGGTCAATCTCTCCGTCTCCCTTCACGCTCCTACGGATATCCTAAGGAAAGAGTTAATGCCTGTAGGAAACAAGTATAAACTGGATGAATTGTTAAAAGCTTGCAAATATTATACCGAAAAAACAAATAGAAAAATAACCTTTGAGTATGCTATGATAAAGAATGTTAATGATAGCAGGGAGATGGCTGATAAGCTTGCCTATATCATTATGGATATCAAAAATGCCATGGTCAATCTAATACCGGTAAACCCTATTGAAGAGAGCAGTTTTGAAAAAAGCGACAGGAACAGTATCTATGAATTTAATGGGTATCTGATATCAAAAGGTGTAAATTCAACTGTCAGAAGGAAACTGGGTTCTGATATCAATGCAGCCTGTGGACAGTTGAGAAGAGGATACACTGAATCATGAGGAGTGGAACGATGGAAATTGGCTATAGAAGCGATATAGGTAAAGTGAGAAAAGTTAATCAGGATTCTTTTCTGGTAATGGATGACAAGGACGGGATAACTGCTTTTGCAGTTGCTGACGGGTTAGGTGGTCATAAAGGCGGAGAAGTCGCTAGCAGCATGGTCATCCAGGAGCTTGAAAAATATTTCAGCAAGGGTGAAATTATACCAGGGGCTGACTATGAAAATATCAAAGAGTCCATTATTGCAAAGATAAAAATCATCAACCAGCTTATATTGCAGAGAGGTCAGAATGACGGTTCCCTTTCAGGAATGGGTACCACTCTGACGTTGTGCTTCCTTAACGATCGTCTGCTTCAGATATTTCACGTTGGTGACAGCAGGATGTATGTCTATGGAAATGGAGTTCTTGACAGGATCACTACGGACCACAGTCTGGTGGAGCAACTGATCGCTTCCGGAGAAATTACAGAAGAAGAAGCTTATGATCATCCCAACAAGAATATCCTCACAAGAGCGATTGGAACAGATAAGGACATCGAAATCGACTATTATGTAAAAAATATAAGAAAAAACGATATTTTCCTTCTTTGCACAGATGGACTTACAAATTTAGTCCATGAGGATGAGATCAGAAAAATCATTTCAGAAAATAGTTGTACCAAAGCAGTTGATCTGCTGGTGAAAACCGCAAATGAAAATGGTGGAAGAGATAACATAACAGTGATTTCATTTAAACCGGAGGTGAACTGATGAAGGGCGAGTTACTAAGCAATCGATATGAAATTTTAGAAGTAATTGGCCAGGGTGGAATGGCTATTGTATATAAAGCCACTGATACGCTTCTCAATAGAACGGTAGCCGTTAAAGTGCTTAAAAAAGAGTTCAATGAGAATGAACAGTTTATCAAAAAATTCAGAAGAGAATCCCAGGCAGCAGCAAGCCTTTCTCATAACAATATCGTGAACGTATTCGATGTAGGGGTTGAAAACAACAACCACTATATTGTCATGGAATACGTCAAGGGAGACACCCTGAAAGAGTACATCAAGAAAAAAGGCAAGCTGTCCTGGAAAGAGACGATTTATCTAGCCAAGCAAATAGCTTTTGCGCTGGATCATGCCCATAAAAACAAGATCATTCACAGGGATATCAAGCCTCATAATATCATCATCAGTGAAGAAATCATTCCCAAGGTAACTGATTTCGGCATCGCCAGGGCAATCACCAGTTCCACAGTCACCCTTGTGGAGGAAACAATGGGCTCAGTCCATTATATTTCGCCTGAACAGGCAAGGGGTGGATTTGTAGATGAACGCTCGGATTTATACAGTTTAGGCATTGTCATGTTTGAAATGCTCACTGGCAGAGTCCCTTTTGACGGCGATAATTCAGTAGCCATTGCCATCAGGCATATTCAGGAAGAGATCGAATTTTCAGAAGACGACCTGGATGATGTCCCAGAGGGATTGGAAGATATCGTTCTCAAGCTAATAAGAAAAAATCCTAAAGATCGTTACGAAAACGCCAGAGAACTCATAAAAGATCTTTTAACCGTTCAAAGCGATTCAAAGGCAAAAATAGGAGATGCCAAACAACCCGTTAAAAAGCAGAGTATTATCCCTGCAATTTTGACTGGTTCGAAATTCAAGAATGAAAAGAAAGAAAATAAAGGTGATATCAAGAAAAACGGGGACAAGGTGAAAAAACCTTCAGCTTTAATTGTTGCGGGTTTAATCGTTGTTTTTGCTTTGATCATATTTATTGCGGGAAATCTTCTTGCTGCTGATGAAGTGACTGTTCCGGATGTTAAAGGGTTGTCCCTTGATGAGGCGGTCAAACTCATCGAAGACAGCAACTTGAAATTTGAGATCGAAAAGACGGAAAGCAGCACCGAAGTACCTGACAATCACGTAATCAGCCAAAGTCCTTCTGCAACGACTGTAATCAAGGAAGGTCAGACGGTAAAGCTTATTATGAGCGGAGGCCCAAAAGATGTTACAATGCCGAACGTCGTAGGAAAATTCGAAGATGAAGGTGTCCGGGATCTTGAGAATCTAAACTTTGTAGTCAAGGAAATAAACCGGCAGTTCAATGATGAATATGAAGCCGGAATCATATACGAACAGAATCCCCTTCCCAATACAACCCTGAAGGAGGGTGCGGAAATTGTCCTTTATGTCAGCAAGGGGAAAGATACGGCTGTAATGAAAAATCTGGTAGGTATGACCGTTGAAGAGGCGAAAAGCGCCATTCTCGCCGACGGGCTGCAAATCGGCGAAATCAAGGAAGTCGCAAGCAGTAAATATGAGAAGGGAATCGTTGTTTCCCAGAGTCCTGAAGCGAACCTGGAGGTCAATAAAAACAGTGTTGTCACACTTACAGTGAGCAAAGGGAAAGTAAAAAGTAAAACCGTAAACATCGATTTAGGCAGCTTTACGAATTATGACCCGCCGAAAAAGGTAGACGTTAAAGTTATCCTTATCGATCAGGACAATGTGAGCAGTATCGTATACCAAAAAAGTCATATGTCCGATGAGAAGCTCAGTGTAACCCTGGAGGGAGTGGGCGTTATGTACTATCAAGTGGAAATTGACGGCGAAAAATCTGATGCTGTAGTCATTACATTTTGAGCAAGCCTATGATCAAAGGATTAATAATTAAAGGCATTGGCGGTTTTTACTATGTAGAAACTACCGATG
>JAAXUP010000011.1 GCA_013335935.1 Eubacteriaceae bacterium
CCACGATGGATATCCTTGAGGAAGGCTACAGCATAAACCTCTTTCCCCTTGCGACATTTGCCATGAACACCTATGCCGATGATGACTGCACCAAATTCAAACCCAAAATCGGTCCAAATGAAATTGTGCCAGACACTGATCTTGATCTGTTATCCAAAATGCATAAAGCCATCACCATCATCCAATTTAAACTGGAGCATCAGTATGTATTAAACAATCCTGACTACCACATGAATGACCGGCTGCTTCTGGATAAAATCAATTATGAGGATTTTACGATAAAAGTAGGAAGTGAAGAATATAAACTAAACAATAGCACATTTCCGACATTAGACAGCAAAGAACCGTGGAAACTTAACGAAGATGAAAAATCCGTAATTGATAAACTTCGATATTCTTTCCTGAAAAGTGAAAATTTACAGAAGCATATCCGGTTTATGTATGCAAAAGGCGGCATGTACCTGACCTATAATTCCAACCTGCTGTTTCACGCGTCTGTTCCCATGAATGAAAATGGCACCTTCAAAAAGGTTAGGATAAACGGAGATGAGTTTTCTGGTAAAGAGTTGCTGGATAAGATGGAGCAGTGGGCTCGTGAAGCCTATTTTAATCGAGAAGACAAAGAGAATTCAACTGATTTTCTCTGGTACCTGTGGTGCCATCAGGATTCGCCTCTCTTTGGCAAGGACAAAATGGCAACGCTGGAAAGGTACTTCATCGATGATAAAACTTCCCATAAGGAAACCTATACCCCATATTTTATATTAGTCAATGATGAACAGATCGCAAAAATGATCCTCAAGGAATTTGGCCTTGACCCAGAGGCAGCACATATCATCAACGGTCATGTCCCGGTTAAAACAGGCAAGGGCGAGAGTCCCATAAAAGCCAATGGCAGGCTCCTTGTGATCGACGGAGGTTTTGCCAAGGCCTATCAAAGTACAACGGGAATTGCCGGATATACCCTGATCTATAATTCATACGGACTTCAGCTGGCAAGCCACGAACCTTTTGAATCTGTTGAAAAGTCAGTCATTGAAGGGATAGATATCCGCTCCACCATCAGTGTCGTGGAAAAAGTGGTGAACCGCAAGAAGGTATCCGATACGGATATGGGGCAAAAACTGAAAAGACAGATCGACTACCTGGAGATGCTGTTAGGGGCATATCGAAAAGGTGTGATCAAAGAGAAATTTTAATAAAAGGTTCCAACTGTGAGAAGTTGGAACCTTTTTTACGTATCAGACCAGGTATTTCTTTAGGCAGTTTTCGAAATCTTCCTGGTAATCCTTTAGATATTCATAAAACGTCACATGTCTTTCTCTCAATACAAGTGCTACTTCAACCAAGAAGGCAGGAATGGTCTCCGCCAGCATGTCACCCTGTTCTTCAGCAAGATGGGTATCCTCCTGGCTTACTTTTCCCAACACATACAGCGCAAAAACATCCTCTGAAACCTCATTGATCTTCTTCTTTTTACCTTGAAACCCAATCTCGCACACTTGATGCCTGGCGCAAGAATTTATGCAGCCTGAAATGCTGACAGCGGGCAGAAGATCTTCCTCTAAAATTCCTTTTTCTTCAAACAAGTCCAAAATATTCTTCAATAGCTTCTGACTCTGTTGAATGCCGATCTGACAAGTTGGGGTACCAATACAGCTTATGCTTCTTTTTAACCTTGTAGATTTCACGAGCTCGTTTGCTGCTGAAGATAATTCTCTTGCCTGTTCATTAGTCAAATTTCTGATGTACATGCTTTCATCCATCCCCAGATGGATTTGTGCCAGAGGAACGTGCTCAAGAAATTCTGCTATGCTTTTCAAATCCTCTGCTTTTAATATCCCTGCTATGGGATGAAGAATCAAAGTGTACAATCCTTTTTGTTTCTGTGATATCAGATTCGCACTTTCTGTGATATCCATCACACCAACAGGTTCGACCTCCTGGTTAAGCTCCGGTTTTACGGTGACACCCAGATTCCCACTCTCCTTTACGAAAGACAGGTGTTTTTCATAACAATCCAAAAAGGCTTTCTTTCCCATACGCTTCACGATATATCGTATCCGGGCTTTCCCCTTATTCTGATAATCGCCTTCTTCAATAAACAAGTTTGTAATCGCTTCTATATGGTACAAAATATCTGAGGGGTCCACCAATTCTTCATAGGGAATACTGATCTCACCATTTGGTCCCAAACTGCCGCCGATATACAATTTAAAATACGTTTTTCCATTTTGTCTTACGGCGATAAATCCCAAATCGGCAATTGTCGCATTTGCGGTATCCTCCTGATTGTTTGAAAAGGCGACCTTCAGCTTTCTTGGAAGCTTATAGGTGTTCATTTTCGATATAAAATAATTGTTTACCCTAAGGGCGTACGGTGAAGGATCGAAAGCTTCGTCCTTATCCACTCCCGAAAGAGGTGACAACGCTACATTTCTTGGGAAATTTCCCCCTCCTCCCCGGGTAAACAGATCATTCTCCAGACTTTTTTTCATGATGCTGATCACTTGATCAAACTGGAGGTCATGAAGTTGAATTGCCTGCCTGGTAGTGAGGTGGATGCTTCTCAGGGAAAAATCATATGCAAAATCTCGTATCAGTTTTAAGGTCTTCCCATCGAGTAACCCCGACAGGATACGCAGTCTGATCATAAACAACTTGCCCCCACGCTGGGCATAAACTCCCATTCCACCTGAGACTGCCTTAAACTCTGCGCTGGAAATCTCTCCATCAACAAATTTCTGGCCAACTTCCTCAAACTCAAGGATCTCTTTATAAAATGTTTCTTTTATCTCTTCAACGGTCTGTCCCATTTTCTGCATTCTCCTCTACCTATAAATGTGCCACTTTTATGATCAGGATATCACTCATGGATTCTTGATACCAATTATATCAAATTTTTACCGATAAAAGCATCTTCGATGCACATTTCTACAGATAGTAATCAAGAATGACCTCGTGTTTTTTTAATAGTCTGCAGGCTTCTTCTACTGCTTCTCCAGTTTTCACACTGGCATCCGGTTCAAAAATATTAAAAGGTGTATCCTCAATATTGATGACGAGTATCTCATTGGGAAGATTCAGGAGTTTGAGCTTATTCGCCTCGTGATCTTCCAAATTGTATATTGACGTAATGAATATCTGTCCGGAATCTGTCAAAATCCTGGCCATCTCGCCGATTTGTCTGATATTTTCATCCCGGTCTTCATATTGAAGTAATGAATCGGAAGCAAGCCCATAGATAATGTTATTCACCCCCAGAAAGTATGCCTTGAAATTCAATTCAAATAATTTTTTCTCAATTTCCTTACCCACTCTTTGAATGTCCGATTGTGCACCTTCCTTGCCCGATGTTATAACAACAAACTTTGATTTATGACCATAGGCTTCATCCCTGGTTTTCGGATCAATAAATCCTTTTTCCCAATGAACTTCCCGATTTTTCACATGTTCAGATAAAGTATTTTCATTATCCTGCATGCTCTCAAGAATAATACCACCTCCGGATATCTCATAGCTATCGACGATTACGAATCTACCTGTACTTTCGATGTCAGAAATTTTGTCAAATGCAACCGGTCTTACCGTATCAAATATACATTCCGCCACATCGTGCCTTTCGATCTGGTCTTTAAAACTATCAATATTAAGTTCAGCGGCATCAACAATATTTAGGACCTCTGCCAATCTGACCCCAATATGCATGGTACCTATCTTCAACTTGTAATTCTTATTTTTGACCAGCGGAGCCTTCCCTACCCAGAAAATATTCGCTTTAAATCTCGAACTGGTTTGAGGCAGCTTTTCATTTGCCTTGACCATAAGTTCACCGGGTTTTATATAAATCTGTGTGGTTAACGTCACCCCAAGGGCTTCATCAGCTTTGAACACCGTCCTTTTAGAGATATTGAAGCCTTCAATACTTGCGATGATGCTTTTTTTATTGGAAGGCAGAAACAAAACCTCATCTCCAACTTTCACATTTCCGCTTAAAGCTGTACCGGCAACAATTCTTCTGTCATCACCATCCTGGGTAAATTTATAGATATCCTGAACAGGCATTCTGAAGGGCAATTCTTCTTTATTTTTACGATTTTCCAAACGATTTAGCTGTTTCAGAACATTTGGTCCATCATACCACATAGTGTTATTGGAATTGGCCGCGATGTTATCCCCCTTCAAAGCACTTATGGGAATGAAATTTACAGGCTTGATATTGATCTTTGTTAGAAATTTTGTGAATTCTTCTTTGATCCTGTTAAAGATTTCTTCGTCGTAATCGATCATATCCATTTTATTGACCAATACCACCACCTGCCTGATCCCCAGCATTGAAACAAGGTGTCCATGTCGTTTTGAGTTCTCCTGTATTCCCTCCTTGGCATCAATGACCAGAAGAGCAGCTTCCGCCCTGGATGCACCCGTGACCATGTTTTTCAAAAACTCAATGTGTCCGGGTGCGTCAATAATGATATAATCTCTACTTTCGGATTTGAAAAAGCATCTCGCGGTATCGATGGTGATCCCTTGAGCCTGTTCATCTTTTAAGGCATCAAGCAAGAAGGCATATTCAAAAGGCCTGGAATTCAAGCGGCAAAACTCCTTGACCGATTCCAGTTTGCCTTCCGGCAAGGAATTTGTATCTGCCAGGAGCTTGCCGATAACCGTACTTTTGCCATGATCGACATGACCCACTATTACGATATTCATTTGTTCTCTGTCTGCTGCCATTTACATATACCCATCCCTTCTGAGTTCTTCCAAGCCTCCGCCGCCATCCTTATCCTGGGCTCTACCGGATCTTTCTGCGATATTTGCGAATTTACCACTAACCAACTCTTCTATGATATCCTCAACATCCTTAGCATTTGATTCAACCGGGAGGGTGCATGGATAGCACCCCAGGGATCTATACCTCTTTCCTTCCCCCCGGTCAAAATACAGTGAGGTGACCGGTATATTTTCCCTTTGTATGTACTCCCAGATGTTTAACTCTGTCCAATCTAAAAGCGGATGAATTCTCACATGTGTTCCAGGTGCAAAATCTGTTTTATATTGATTCCAGAATTCTGGTGGCTGATCTCCAACATCCCAGTCGTTTTCTTTATCCCTAGGGGAGAAGTATCTTTCCTTTGATCGGCTGCCTTCCTCATCAGCTCTGACACCAACGATAACCCCAGTGTATTTATCTGTATTATTATCAGGTATATATTTGCCTGTGGTGTGATCCATGATATATCTTGGCCATTCTCCGGAGAGAGTATGTTTCAATGCCTCTGACTTAAGTTCCTTGCAGCATTCGATTCTCCCAACATTCCCATCCGGAAAAGTTCTTTTATTCTTCAGTGCTTCTTCATTTTCACCATAGATCATGGTGAGCTTCCATTCCTGAGTTAACCGGTCTCTATACTCGATCATCTCAGGGATTTTGAAATGGGTATCCACATGTACCAAAGGGATGGGAACATGACCAAAAAATGCTTTTCTGGCAAGCCATAAAAGTACTGTACTGTCCTTCCCTATGGACCAAAGCATGCAAATGCTCCTGAATTCCCGATAAGCCTCTCGTAGGATATAAACACTTTGTGCTTCCAGTTTATCTAAATGATCCATAATTTTCTCCTTATCTGTAAATATTCAGGTCGCTATATCCTGGAACATGAAGCCCACATTCTTTTTTTTCTGGGCTTTCCCACCACCATCTGCCGCTTCTTAAATCTTCACCAGGCGCTACAGCCTGGGTACAAGGCTGGCAGCCAACACTTTGAAAACCTCTTTCATAAAGTTTGCTGAAGGGTACAGACTCTTTTTTTAAATATTCCCAAACCTGATCTTCGCTCCAATATACAATTGGATTAACCTTTAGAAGATTATGATTATGATCCCACTCAAAAATTTCTGTCCTCTGTCTTGTTACCGACTGATCTCTTCGAAGCCCGCAGATCCAGGCATCAGCATTTGATAACGCTCGCTTAAGTGGTTTTACCTTTCGAATTTCACAGCATTTTTTTCTCAGATCTACGCTTTCATAAAATAGATTCGCTCCATGATGGGAGACGAGTTCCTCTACATCGCCACTTTCCGGTGAATATACTTTATATTTGAAATGATATTTTTTTATCGTTTGGTCAAGAAGATCATAAGTTTCCTGGAAGTGTCTTCCCGTATCAATGAAAAATATTCTCGCTTCAGAATTGACCTTAATGATCATGTCTGTCAAAATCTGATCTTCTATGGATAGACTTGAGGCTAAGACGACTTTCTCTTTTCCGACTTTTTCAAGAATATACCGAACTATTTCCTGGGGTGATGCATCCCTAAATTTACTATTTAAAAACTCAAGATTTAATTTTTCCATGCGCTAACCTTTCAACTGCCTTTCCTTATTTTTAGATTCATATTGCATAATCATCAGGAGTGAACACTCTAAAATCTCTGGGCCTGACAAAGACTTTTTTCCTCTCGGCGAGCCCCAGATCTTTAAATACCTCTCTGCTTATTTCAGCTTCAATGAAATCTCCTGTATCAAGCCTTTTAAGCTCGATGTTTACGATGGGTCCGATTGCCCGGATAAAAAGTATCTCTGCTAGAGTAAATTCACCTTCATCCTCTTCAAGTCTGATTTCGATATCGTGAGGTCTTGAATAGTTGATTATATTTTTGCCATCCTCCACTCTTCGGTGGAACAGATTCACATTCCCAAGGAAATTGTAAACGAATGGATTCGCTGGATTATCATATACCTCTTCAGGTGTTCCAATCTGTTCAATTTTTCCCTGATTTAGGATGACGATCCTGTCAGCCACATCCAAGGCTTCCTCCTGATCGTGAGTGACAAACACACTGGTAATGGGATATTCATCATGAAGTTTTCTCAGCCATCTCCTTAGGTCCTTTCTTACCTTGGCATCAAGCGCTCCAAATGGTTCATCCAGCAAAAGCACTTTTGGTTCAACAGCAAGTGCCCGGGCAAGAGCTATTCGCTGCCTTTGTCCACCAGAAAGCTGAGCAGGATAGCGGTTTGACAATTCTTCCATTTTCACCAGGGATAGAAGCTCATGTGTCTTTTGCCTGATAACTTCTTTAGAAGGTCTGAACTTCCTGGGTCTCACCTTAAGTCCAAAAGCGATGTTTTCAAATACAGTCATATGCTTGAATAGCGCATAGTGCTGGAATACAAATCCTACTTTTCTGTCCTGAGTGCTTGTACCTGTATGATCCTCCCCGTCAAAGATAACGCTTCCAGTATCGGAAGATTCCAAACCTGCGATAATCCTAAGAAGTGTCGTTTTCCCAGAACCTGAAGGTCCCAAAAGGGCTACCAATTCTCCTGTTTCGATTTTTAAGTTTATTTCACTCAACGCTTTGAATGCTTCAAAATTCTTTGTGATGTTTATTATTTCAATACTCATATTTGATCCTCCGATGTTTATTTCCATTAACTTTATCAGTTGGATAATTTGTTTTGACTTTTAATTTTCCAATCAGCAAAATTTTTGATCAAAAGATTTATAATCGCCACAACGGTTAAAAGGGACGCAACAGCAAATGCTGCTGAAAATTGATATTCGTTATATAGTATTTCAATATGAAGAGGCAATGTGTTCGTCAGCCCCCTGATATGACCCGATACAACGGAAACCGCTCCGAATTCACCCGCAGTCCGGGCAGCTGTAAGAATCACTCCATATATTAGTCCCCACTTGATATTCGGCAGAGTGACCAGCAAAAATGTTTTCCATCCACTTGCTCCCAGTGTCAAAGCCGCTTCTTCTTCAGACGTGCCCTGGGCTTCCATCAACGGGATAAGCTCTCTGGCAACAAAAGGGACCGTTACAAACAGTGTGGCAAGAATAATGCCCGGCGTGGCAAATATGATTTTAAGTCCCCATTCATTGAGAAGAGGAGCAAATAATCCATGACTTGTGCTAAACAAAAGTACAAAGATAAGACCAGCTACCACCGGAGAGATCGCAAATGGGAGATCAATTAATGTCAATATAATATTTTTTCCTTTAAAATCAAATTTGGTTACTGACCATGCTGCCATAATTCCAAAAATCGTGTTCAAGGGCACCGTCACAGCAATTGTTAAGAGTGTCAGCTTGATTGCCTTGATCGCCATAGGATCACTTATGGCCGCATAATATAATCCCCACCCTTTCTCAAATGCTTTGACAAAAACCGATAGAAGGGGCACGATTAATAGCAGCAGGAAAAAGCTCAAAGCGATAACAATCAATATGAAGCGAAACCCTTTATCTTTCATCTTCCACCCACCCTTTTTATTTTTCCGCCGCTTACCTTCCATTGAAAATAGTTTATTGAGAATAGAATCAGAAATGACATGACGAGCATTATTGCGGCTACCGCAGTTCCACCTGCATAATCATACTGCTCTAGTTTTGTCCTGATAAGAAGTGGTGCGATTTCCGTTTTAAAAGGCATGTTTCCTGATATAAAGACGACTGATCCGTATTCACCCAAAGCCCTTGAAAAAGCCAAAGCGAATCCTGTAATGATAGCCGGGAACATTTCCGGCAGTATCACTTTACGAAATATCTGTAATTTTGTTGCTCCAAGGCAGGATGCCGCTTCTTCAACCTCTTTGTCAAAGTTCTGAAGAACCGGTTGGACTGTCCTGACCACAAATGGAAAACTGATAAAAATCAAAGCAACTACTATTCCAAGGGGGGTGTATGATACTGTTATCCCCAGCGGTTCCAGAAATCTTCCGATCCAACCATTTGGCGCATAGAGCGTTGTAAGGGATATCCCTGCAACTGCTGTAGGCAGTGCAAAAGGCAAATCGATAAGTCCGTCCATGATTTTCTTTCCAGGGAAGGAATATCGTTCAATTACCCACGCCACAAGAAATCCAAAAAAAACGTTTATCAGCGCGGCTGCAAACGCTGTGGTAAAAGATACCTTAAGTGAAGATAGCACCCTCGGAGAGGATGCTATTTCCCACAACTTTTCAAATCCCAGGCTTGAACTATTGAAAAATACCATTGAAACGGGTATAAGTACCAGCAAACTTAAATATAGCATTGAAAATCCAAATGTGATCCCAAAACCTGGGATTACGTTTTTCTTTTTCATTAATTCAACTCCCTGATTTATCAAAATTATTTTGCTTCATAGATCTGATCAAAAACTCCCCCATCGTTAAAATGTGTACTTTGTGCTTTGTCCCAACCTCCGAACACTTCATCAATTGTAAATAGCTCCAGCTGGGGAAACTGTGCTTGATATTTTTTTGCTACATCCGCATTTCTTGGTCTGTAGAAATTTTTTGCTGCAATTTCCTGACCTTCCTCACCGTAAAGATATTCAAGGTAGGCTTCAGCCACTTTTCTGGTTCCTTTTTTATCGACTACCGAATCCACCACTGATACAGGGGGTTCTGCAAGGATACTGACAGAGGGGATGACAATTTCAAATTTATCATCACCAAATTCTTTTACAGAGAGGAAGGCTTCATTCTCCCATGCGATAAGCACATCACCTAGTCCTCTTTCAACAAATGTTGTAGTTGAGCCCCTGGCGCCGGAATCCAGCACAGGTACATTTTTGTACATTGCCTTCAGGAATTCCTCCCCTTGTTTTTCATCATTTCCGTTATTTTTCAGGGCATATCCTAACGCAGCAAGGTAATTCCATCTTGCTCCACCGGATGTTTTTGGATTAGGCGTGATAACCGCTACTCCGTCCTTGGTCAAGTCATTCCAATCCTTGATGTTTTTAGGATTGCCTTTCCTGACCAGGAAAACAATCGTGGAAGTGTAGGGCGTGGAATTTTCCGGCAGTCTTTCCTTCCAGTTTTCGTCGATCAATTTATCTTTCGTATTTATCGAATCGATATCGTAGGCAAGGGCTAATGTTACCACGTCTGCTTCATTGCCATCGATGACTGTTCTGGCTTGACTTCCAGATCCTCCATGGGATTGCTGTACGGTTACCTCTTGTCCGGTTTTTTCTTTCCAATACTTTGAAAATGCTATGTTGTACTCCTGATAGAGCTCTCTTGTTGGGTCATAAGAAACGTTCAGAAGCGTTACAGGTTCCTTCCCTGTTTCGTTATTTCCGTTTGCTGCTTTTCCAGAAGAGCATCCGGCAAGCACCGATGCAATGAGTAGTGCAGACACGACTACCAATGTTGTTTTTTTATGTTTTCCGCCGAATATATTCAAAATTGTCTCCCTCTCCTTTCATTTCGTACAGCTTTCTATCCGTTAACTGGCTTTGCTGGTACTTTCACACTACGGATTTTACCAGTGCCTGATCCAGATCATAGATCAGGTCTTCTGCATCTTCGATTCCGATAGATAGCCTTATCTGATCCGGAGTCACTCCTGCACTTTTCTGTTCTTCTTCCGACAATTGAGCATGGGTCGTACTGGCTGGATGTATTACCAGTGATTTGGCATCGGCAACATTTGCCAGAAGGGAGAAAATTTCCAGGCTGTTAATGAATTTTTTTCCTGCCTTGACGCCTCCCTTGATCCCGAATGTGAAAATCGAACCTGCCCCTTTTGGCAAATACTTCTGAGACAGCTCATAATATTTGTTATCAGGAAGTGAAGGATAGTTGATCCAGCTCACCTGAGGATGATTTTTCAGGAAATCAACGATTTTTTTGGTGTTTGCCACATGTTTCTCCACACGTAAGGACAAGGTTTCAAGGCCTTGTATGAAAAGAAATGAATTGAAGGGACTAATTGCAGCTCCG
The DNA here is from genome assembly GCA_013335935.1 of Eubacteriaceae bacterium. Classification (GTDB taxonomy): domain Bacteria; phylum Bacillota; class Clostridia; order Eubacteriales; family Alkalibacteraceae; genus JAAXUP01. Next base: position 10,736 of record JAAXUP010000011.1, read on the forward strand.
GTATCTCTTAAAAGCTGTACTCTGGCTTTAATGATGTACGCCAGCGGACCTAACGCTTCCACATATCTGAGACCGTGATAGCTGGGATCAGGCTCGGTAAGTCCAGGAAATCTTCCGCTTCCCGCCCAGTCGAACTTTCCGGAGTCAATGATCACTCCTCCGATAGATGTACCATGCCCTCCGATGAATTTAGTCGCAGAATGGACAACGATATCTGCTCCGAATTCGATTGGTCTTAATAAGTAGGGGGTTCCGAAGGTATTGTCTATGATCAGCGGCAATCCATTTTCATGGGCTATCTCTGCTACTGCTTCAATGTCTATAATGTTGATTCCGGGATTTCCTATACTTTCGATAAATACGGCTTTTGTTTTGTTAGTTATTGCTTTTCTGAAATTTTCAGGATCATCCGGATCTACAAATATTGTTTTTATGCCCAATTTTGGAAGCGTATGAGAGAATAAGTTATAAGTTCCTCCGTATAAGGTGTTGGCTGCAACGATTTCGTCTCCGCTTTCTGCAATATTAAGTATGGAATAGGTGATGGCAGCAGAGCCTGATGCTACGGACAGTGCTCCGACACCACCTTCCAGGGCAGCTATTCTCTGTTCAAAAACATCGTTTGTGGGATTCATGATTCTGGTGTAGATATTTCCAAACTCTTTCAGACCAAATAAATTTGCAGCATGATCAGCATCCTTGAAGACATAAGATGATGTCTGGTAAATTGGTACTGCCCTTGAACCTGTCGTTGGATCTGCCGTTTGTCCTGCGTGTACTTGAAGGGTATCGAATTTTAATTTTCTTTCGCTCATTATTGATCTCTCCTTTTATATCATATAATGCCTATATTTTTACTCATATATGGTTTAAAAAAATATACCTCGAGTTTAAATATAGTATTCCGATATGTTTAATGTAAATAATACTACAGGATTATCTCTTTGTCAATACAGAAAAAAATCAACAAGAATAGCGTCAACCACGCGTTATTCAGTAGACTAGGAAAGTTTGGACCCCAGCGAGGTAGTCGAACTTTCCCAGTCAAAAAAAAAGGAGCTTTAAAGCTCCTTAATTTTACCAATAATTTCCTCGATTTCTTTTGCTATGAATTCACCGTTGAATTTCCCAGGGTTAGCCCCTGTTAAACTGAATTCACCCACTACTCTTCCGCCCCTGGCTTCAATCAGTTTTCTGGCTTCATTATGAATCTCGCTACTTTTCTCGTGTTTTGGATCAGCCTGATCTGTGATGAGGATAATCTTCTTACCATTGAAATCACTCTGATCAAGGAAGGAATGTATCGGAGGAATTAGGTTTCCTGCCCAAATGGGGAACATAAGAACAAGCTTGTCGAATTCATTCGCCTGGCTTATGCATTCAGGTTTGAGTTCTGATTCAATATGATTCACCGCTTGAAATCCCGACTTGATAAATCCGGTTAATCCTTTCCTTTCTTTTTTCTCACAAATCTTGATCAGGGGAACACCCAGCAGCTCTGCTGCTTTTTCTGCGCCAGCCTGCGTGTTTCCCGTCCATGAATAGTACACTACTGCCTCTTTCAATCTTTACAACTCCTTTTACTTTATTTATCTCAATTAGCTTTGCTCACCTTTTGGGGGCGAAAAGCTAAATAAAGTCGAGCAAGTCCTGTCATATGTGAAATCTTCTTTTGGCTTCCTCCTTAAGGCTTTTAGGAAAGAAATAGTTGATATAGACAAGCGCCAATCCTAATAGGAATATGGGTATACCGGTGATCATCGACCAGAAAAGCTGCACCTTTCCAAGAATATGGATGGATACGGAAGCTTCCACAAGAACAACGTAAAATGAAAGAAAAATGATGTTCACTGCAATGAAAATGAGCAGTTTTTTCTTTAAGTATTTATAAAGAAGAACCGACAGGCAGGACAGGAAAAAAACGCCAAGCACCAGAGGTAGCCCCAGGGTGAAAAACCAATTGATGGACCCGCTTAAGATATCCAGGATAAATAAAAATACAATGGTATTCAGGGTTGCCGATACAAGGTAGAAGTAGACATTGGGTATGAAGTTTAAAAATATGATGATGTACACCCAAAGACATATGGTGGATACTATGCTGTATTTGGCCCAGGTCAATTCGCCATCGAGATAAATATTTTCAAATATCATTGCCAGGATTGCCAGAACAAAAATCACTGTAATGCTTAGAAGTACTTTTTTCTTAACCTGTCTGAATTCCTCAGGATAGATATTGACAGGTGTGGGAAATCTGGCGGGATTTTCAGCTTTTTCATCCTCAATTAATGGTACAGGATAATCGCATAGAGGACATTTTCCTCCCTTATTATCCAGCTCGACTCCGCATTTCGGACAGTATGACATGATCCTCACTCCACATTCGTTTCAATTTTTACCGGTATCCCCATCATGACCAGGTTTTTGAAAAATTCCCTCTCAACTTCTTTTTCATGGGTAAGTTTCCCGAAAGTGATATATAGATTGCTCTGATACCCAAGCATGGTCACTTTGATCAAGTTTCCGCTTGACGGCGGAGGATACACTTCAAACCTTTCGATCTTCCTTTTCATATGATCAGGCACATCAATGACTCCGAGGTTTGAAATGCCACTGGTGAATCCTCTTTCTCCATAGAAGTGATAAATCCAGGGCATGATCAGATCTTTAATAAATATAGGTAACGCCCGAAGCAAGATATTTCGTTCATTCTTAACATTTCGGGTAATCATCTGGTTGATATATTTCTTGTCCACCTGAACTTCCATGAAGTACTTGATGTATTTAATTATTTCAGCAAACTTATAACTTCCTAGTCTTGGATCCAGTGAAGGTGTTACGGAGATGAAAAAATTCCGCATGGTCCCAGAGGGGTACATTTTCCTCAGATTCACGGGGACATTTAAAACAACGGGCTTCTTCTTATAGCCTTTCTTCTCGATCAAATCAAGAATCGTCTTGAAATATATGGCAGATAGAAGTTCCGTTATGGTAGCATTGTATCCTATGGCAACCTCCTTGATTCTCCGCGAAGGTATGATCCCGGTTACAATGGAGTAAATCCCCTTTGGCAAAACTTTGTACGGAAAATGGAAAGCCTTTTTTATCCTTCTTGAGGCAGGAACCTTTTTTATATAATATTTGGAAAAAGAATTTTCAAGTTCTTCCGCCCTCACTTCGCTGCCATAAACTAAAATATCGCCATCAGGTTCCCCGATGATTCCCAGAAGTCTGAAATACTCAAAGAGCAGGGATTTCAGAAATATGAAGGCACCCGTGCCATCCGTTATGGCATGGGTAAATTCAACAGATACCCGATTCTCAAAATAGAGTACCCTGAAAGGAAAATTGCTTTTTTTCTTGAAGCTATAGTTCATGTTTGGATAATTATTTTCTTTATATGGAAGGGGATCAATTCCACTTTCCTCAACATAATACCAGAACAAGCCTTTTTTAAGATGTGTATTAAAGTATGGAAATCTCTTGATCATATGGTGCAAGGCAATGGACAACTGCTCAGCGTTTATGACATTATCCAGTGTCGCTGACAATCGAAATAAGGTAGTGTCCCTGGGATTAACGATTGATGCATAAAGTCTGCCTGCGTTATCCAGCCGAAACCAGTTTTTTGGCACATTAATCCCTCCTGAGGTCTGGAATAATTCACTTGCTAATATCCCAATAAGTCTAATACTTTCTTTTCTGCCTCCCTGTTTTTTCCCTTGTAAGGAAAATCATGAATATGGAGAGCTGGATTGAAATTCAGTTCGATCACTCCATGATTCCAGGGATCTGGTTCGGCTTTGATATCCTTGATGATGATATCCGCTCCTGTAATTTTGGCACCTACCGCTTTTGCGCTTTGTACGGCGATCTCCTTATACGACTGAAGCATTTCATCGGTGAAGTCAATGCTGTCTCCCCCGGTGGATATGTTTGAGTTTTCTCTCAGATAAATGGTTTGGTTTTTTTCCGGAATGAACGTACTATCCTTGTTCTGTAATTTAAGATACTCTCTTTCTACTTCCCCCAACTTGATTTTTTCCAGTGGAGTGACGTATCCTGTCCCTCTTTGAGGATCTTCGTTTTTTTCCTTGACTAACTCCTCAATGGAGTGGGTGCCATCTCCTGTCACATTTGCAGGTTCTCTGAAAAGGACGGCTGTCACTTCATCGCCTATGACAAGAAACCGGTACTCTCTGCCATCAATAAATTCCTCAACGAGAACGGTATGGTCATATTCAAAGGCATGATCGAGAGCCTTTGAATAATCCTCTGGAGCGCACAAATTCTTTATGATGTAGACTCCTTTTCCGAAATTTGTAGACTTCGGCTTGATAACAATGTCTTTTCCTGCCAGTTCAGCGTATTTCTCCAGAGCTTCTTCCTTGGAATGCACTGATATCCCATCCGGGACTTTGATTCCGTGCTCTCTCAGCACAAGCTTCGTTACCTCTTTATTTTCCATGATAAGTGACGTGATATAGCTGTCAGCGGATGTCTTCGTGGCCTGCTTGATATACTCGATCTTCCCATTTTTATTGAGACGAATAAAATTATCGTCATAATCAAGAATTTCTACATTGATATTTCTCCTTAGTGCTTCTCTAATGATCATCTGGGTTGATAGTTCCAGTTTGTCCATATCTTTAATCATATGATTTCCTCCAGGATTCTTCTAATTCAAAGGAATAGTATGTCTTCTTTCCTTAATATTACATCCTTTAAAAATTTATAGCAATTGTTTTGTGATTAACAAAAAAGGAACGCCTGAGCGTTCCTTTTATAAATTCAATTTTTAGCTTTGTGGTTTTGGTTTGGTTCCTTTGCTTCTGTCACCCTTGTAGCCGCCTTTTCCTTCACCTTTATAGCCGCCCTTGTTACCGCTGCTTCTGGTGTAGGCGCCTTTTTTGACAACTGGTCCTTTTCTGGCTTTCGCTCTTTCGATACTGATCGGCTTGCCTTTTATGGTATTCTGGCTCATAAGCTCAATGACTTCATCCGCATATTCTTCTGGGATTTCTACGAAAGTATAGTCTTCATAGATATCAATATCACCGATTTTGCTTCCGCTAATGGAGGTTTCACCGGCTATTGAACCTACAACATCGTTTGGTCGGATCTGGTGCTTTTTACCAACATTGATAAACATCCTTACCATTGGGCCTGTGGGTTTAGAAGACGATCTGTCTCTTTTGTTCTCGCTGGTATCCAGAAAATCTTTTTCAGGAAGCTCAAGTTCCATCTTAAGAAGTGCTGCAGCAACTTCTATTGCCTGGAAATCATCATCTTCAAGCATTTTTTCTACAATTTTTATGTATCTGTCCAAATTGCCTTGTTCGATTTCAGCTTTAACCTTCACCATGAATGTGTCAGTTTTAACTGATTCGATTTCGCCAATGCTTGGTATTGGGTGTCTTTTGATTTTCTTTTTTGTGTAGTTCATTACATTCTTCAAAAGATAGATATCTCTTGGTGTAACTAATGTAAATGCACTTCCCATTTTTCCAGCTCTGCCTGTACGACCGATTCTGTGTACATAATACTCTTCGTGACTAGGCATATCGAAGTTAAATACGATCTCAACATCGTCGATATCCAAACCCCTGGCAGCAACATCGGTTGCGACAAGTATTTCGATATCTCCTTTTTTAAATTTTGCAATAACGTTTGACCGGACAACCTGCTTCATATCTCCGTGAATTTTATCCACGCTGTAGCCTCTTGTCATGAGCATGTCTGTCACATCGTCAACTTTTTTCTTGGTATTGCAAAAAATCATAGAGAGCTTAGGATTATATAAATCAATAAGTCTTGTAAGAACTTCAAGTTTGTCTTTTTCCTTAACTTCAAGATACATTTGATCAACATTCGGAGTAGTAAGCTCCTTGTGTTCAACTTTTACAAGCTTAGGATTATTCTGATATTTGTTGATGATCTCCAGTATTGCTCTTGGCATAGTGGCTGAGAAAAGGAGAGTCTGTCTGCTTTCAGTTTCAACGCTGCCAAGAATAGTCTCGATATCTTCCCGAAAGCCCATGTTCAGCATTTCATCGGCTTCATCCAACACGAATTTCTTTAACTCGTTTATTTTAAGAGTACGTCTTGTGATGTGGTCGATAACCCTTCCAGGCGTACCAATTACGATCTGTACTCCCCTTTTGAGTCCCTGGATCTGCCTGTCCATGGACTGGCCTCCAAAAACCGGGAGGATCTTTATTCCGTGCTTATACTTTGCAAGTTTGGCGATCTCTTCCGACACCTGTAATGCCAGCTCCCTGGTGGGACATAAAATAAGCGCTTGAACGCTTTTATTTGATGGGTCTATGCTGTCTATTACCGGGATACCAAAAGCTGCTGTTTTTCCTGTTCCTGTCTGTGCCTGTCCTACGATATCAAGTCCTTCGTATACGTAGGGTATTGCCATCTGCTGAATAGGGGTCATTTCTTCAAAGCCCATATCGTCGACAGCCCGTTTGATTTCATTGCTTATCGATTCAAGCTCATCAAATCTGATTTTTTCCATTTAATCATTCCTTTAGAATTTATTTAAGAACTGCTTATTATGTAGTCGAATATTAGATTTATGTGATTATAAATAGTTTATGACGAACAAATAATAAAATCCTCACAGAAGATTATATCAGTTCTGCAGTTCTAAGTCCATCAAATAGTTTAGCGCCTCATCCATACGGGAAACGACAAGGTCAGCCGGTGTCAAATCCTGCGCCCCGGAATTAGGATTGGAATAACCGATGGTAAACATTCCAGCAGCTTTTGCAGCTTCAACCCCGCTGGCCGCATCCTCGAAAGCAAGACAAAAATCAGGTTCTATCCGGATCATGGATGCCGCCTTTAAGAATATGTCTGGTTCCGGTTTGCTTCTTGTAACTTCATCCCCACTCACTAATGCGTGAAAATACTCTCGGATTTCCAATAGGTCAAGTACTTTCTCGATAAAATATCGGGGTGAGGATGAAGCTAACCCGATTTTTAGTTTCTTTTCAAACAGAAATTTGATCAGCGGGATGGTTCCTTCCACTGGAACAATATTTTCTTTATTAAAGACGATGCTTTTATAGTGATCCTGCCTTTTCGTCATTTCCTCAACCGTAGTTTTCAAGTTGTACTTATGGATCAATTCTTTCCACATCCTGGGATTGGAAACACCTACATATTTTTGCATCTCCTCATAAGTGACCGCCACACCATAATCCAAAAGCGTTTTACTGTCGCACTCAAAATGAAGCGGTTCACTATCAATAATGACGCCATCCATATCAAAAATTGCTCCTTTTATTTTTTTCACTCCATCAGCTCCCCTCTTTAACTGTTTACTCTATCTTATCAGCATCCGTTTAGTTACTCAACTCTCTCACTGAAAAAGGACGCATCCAGCGTCCTTAAACAAACTTATCCTTTATTGAACTCACCCAGGATCAAGGTATACAGCTTTTCACCTTCATTTAGCCCGCAGACTTTTTTCAGCACTTGGGATATGCCTTCCTCACTTATCATTTCTGACAGGCGGACTGATTTTTCATCCATTTTATTTTCAAATTTTAGTGCGGCGGTTATCCCAAGGATCAAGTTTACAGGAATTTCACCATACTCCAGTACCAGTAATGCAGGTGCAATCAGCCTGTCTGCAGGACCCAGCTTCCTTATGGGGTCTCTGCCGACTCTTGCCACGGGATCCATAAGTACCTCATTGTCGAATCTTTTCAGAATTTTCTCGATATATTTAGTATGTTCAGCAGAATCAAAACCGTGTTTTCTAACGAGGGCATTCCCAACCTCGGTCATTGCTCCTTTAACGACCTGACGAATTTCATCATCTCCGACGGCCTCGTGAACATAGGTGTATCCTTTGCGGTACCCTAAATACGCTGTCATGGCATGGCCTGTATTCAGTGTAAATAGTTTCCTTTCAATATATGCCGGAAGGTCATCTACAAGGTTCATCCCCTTGATATCAGGAATTTCACCAATAAATCCATTTCTTTCTGCATTCCATTCATAAAAGGGCTCGACAACAACAGCCAGAATATCCCTGCCTTCTTTTTTTATTGTCTCTGGAACGATCCTGTCCACTGTAGTATTCGGGAAGCCGAAGTGCTTGACCGTGTACTCTCTTAATGCCTCAGGCATATCCTTTAATATAGCTTCCTTTAAAATTCCTGTATTGTTCACTGCATTTTCGCACGCCATGATGTTTACTTTTTTTTCCGACTTCATCTGATACATTTTTTCGATTGCTTTTTTGATACTCATTGCAATTACTGGCAAAATATTGACACCGACAGCTGTCGTAATGATGTCGGCCTGTATCAACGCAGCAATCAGTTCTTCCTCCGAACTGCTCAAGATTCCTGAAATCCCTGCAACCCTGATCTCCTCATTGTCTTTTCCTGCAATCAGAACGGTGTAGCTTTTTTTCTCGTTCATCCGTGTTATGATTTCGCTGTTGATGTCCGCAAAGGCAACCTCGTATCCTGATTGTGACAGTAGAAGGCCGATAAACCCCCTGCCGATATTTCCTGCTCCAAAATGTATTGCTTTTTTCATTGTTTCACCTCTACATGGATTTGGTAAATTTTTCATATATTTCCTGTGCGTCTTTCGCTTTCACCATTTCCTCTACGTTTTTTTCTTCAGAAAACAGCAGCGCTATATTCGATAAAATATTTAAATGCTCATTATTCTTTCCAGCGATTCCTACCACCATGTAAGCTTTGTTTCCATCTCCGAAATCTACTCCTTCAGGCACTTGTACTACGACAATCCCTGAATTCAAGATCACATTTCCTTCTCTGGCTTCCGCTATGCCATGAGGGATTGCCAAACCATTTCCCATGTAAGTTGAAAGGAGTTCTTCTCTTTTCTTCATCAGCTCAATATAGCTTGCATCCACATATCCCGAGTCGATAAGCAACTTGCCCGCAAGTTCAATAGCCTCATTCTTGTTAATAAGCTTTGCATTCATAATGATGTTTTCTTTTTTTAAAATTTCCATTTCTAAGTCCTCCTTTTACTGAACCCTCAGTTTACCTGACAGTTTTTAATATAATTTTGAATAAAATTGTTGAAACTAATTTTCAATGCTTCGCATATTTCATCTTTGTCTTGAAATCTTAACATGGGAATAAAATCTTCACTTTCTACGAGCATTACGCTTATGCCTGAAAGTATATCTCTGTATTCCCTGGATGCGTTGGACCCTGCAAGCAGAACCAGAACCGTATCGATCGATTCAGATTCACCGGTCATGTCTTTAAAAACAACATCTCCCTTCGTTCTGAAAACACCTGAGAGAATGTCCTTGATGGTGTCCGTTTTTGCATGGACAAGTGCGATTTTTTTCCCTGTAATGGCGGTTCCCATAAGATCTTCCCTGTTTTTTAGGTCCTGAAAAAGCTTTTCTGCATTATCTTTATCACCATAGTGAATGTACCTTCCAATGTATTTGAGCATCTCATTGCAGCTCTTGATGACCAGTCCTTCCTTCACGAAAAAAGCATCATTGATCATATCTGCCGCTTCGATGTAAGCCTTTAGCTTGTTCATATCAAACATCTTCGATGTTTTAGCTTTCACATTTCTTTCTGCAGACTCGACCTCGTATTTATCGAGTTCAATAATGCCGATGGCCTTCTTGATCGACCTGATGTCATCCTCCAGAAGAAGTGGATTGACGACAATGTACCCAAATTCTCGATCCCCGAGGTTGACAGTAGAAATGATCAGCTCCAGGTCCTTCTCATCCTCAATGTATCTGTCTATTTCCATGATGGAGACGCTGGCAAGGATATCCAACTCTTCAATTTCTTTGATCAACTTGGATGTCAGGAGCTTGGAAGTACCTAATCCGCTGGGACAGACCACCAGGGTTTTAACTCTCCTTTTGCCTGACACTTTTTTTCTTTCCAGAAAGGCTCCTATGTGCATCGCTACAAACCCTATCTCTTCCTCCGGGATAAATGTATCTAATTCTTCTTCGATCACCTGACATATTTTTCTGCTGAGCTCAAATATTTCCTTGTATTCGTTCTTGATTGCTTCAAGCAAGGGATTTCTTATGGACAAATTAAGTTCAAGTCTTGTGAGGGCAGGTTTTAAATGAATCACCAGCCCCATGAACAAATCTCTGTCTGTGAGAAAATCGAGACCTGTCTCCTTTTCGGCTTTTTCCAGCATTTCCTTCACGATGCCTGCGACATCATGCTTCAGATAAGTGGAGCTTTCAATTTCAATATTTTCATTATTGATTTTTGCACCTCGTAAGTGCATGGTAATATAAGCTACTTCATCGTCCGGTATATCAATATCAAATTCACTCTGCAGTACTTTTCTTGCCTCATCGGCGACCTCATACTCTTTGGTGCTTTTTATTGGCGTGAGTATCTCTTCAGAAACTTTTATGGTATCACCATTTTTCAACCTGGAAATGGCCAGAATGATATGAACCATTAGTCCCAGGTAAGCATCGTCAGTGAATTTCTCCTTCAGCTTTACTTCCATTGACTTGATTACCTGCTCGACCTGCCTGATGGTTGCCTCATCAACCAGACCCAATAGCCGGTTTGCAATATCTGTCTGAACCCTGTCTGAAAAGTTTTCCGATATTTTTTTCTTGATCAGTTTACGAATATCTCTGATATCCAGCCCTCTATAAAACATGCTCATAATGCAGCTTCGGATCTTCTTTTCATCACCTTCAACAAATATTCCAAGGCCTTGTTTCCTTATGAGCATGATTTCATAATTTGCCAGCCATTCTTCGACTTTGTCCAGATCGGAAATAATCGTTCCTTCCGTCACATTGAGTTTTTGGGTGAAATAGAAGACTTTCAGCGGCTCATTGCTCAGAAGCAGTTCTGTGATAAGAATCAGCTGCCTGTCCTCAGCGCTGTACTTTGCCTCTGCTTTATTCATTTGCAATAGCTTATTTATTTTTTCCCTTGCTTTTTCGTCTCCTATGACTTCATATGCATCAGCAATATGCTCTTTGCCAACAACCGCTTTATCAATCAGCCATTCATTTATCTTTTTCATATCTCGATAAATGGTCCTGGTACTGATTTCTAGTTTCTCTGCTATATCGTTCATGGTATACGATTTGTTTTCAAGAATAAATGACAATATCTTGATTTGCCTCGAATTAATTTTCAATACCCTCATCCCCAGTTCCCGGACATGCATTTCATTGTTTATTTATACCCAAGATCCCTTCACTATTCCCAAGTTTAGTAAAATAGCGTGAATCGGATTCACGCTATTTTACTATTCTGTCATTTTATTTTTTCGAGACTAACCTTTCAGCCAGTTCATCATATCTCGGGCTTCCCAAAAAGTTATCCACCGATATATGTTCAGCGTTCGGTGCATTTACCCTGGCTCTGTCTGTAAGTGTTTTTTGTGTGATAACAATATCTGCATCTGCAGGAATTTCATTGATTGCAACATTGGTTACATCGATATCAAGTCCTGCGTTTTTGAATTTGTTTTTCAGTATGGAGGCACCCATGGCGCTGGAACCCATTCCTGCATCGCAGGCAAATATGACTTTATGGATATCTTTTTTAAGCATTTGCGTTACTTCACTTTTTTTGCCTTTCAGCTCTTCCATTTTTTCTGCAGCTTTTTCAAGATCATCATCAGCTGAGACCTTGCTTCCTTTCAGAAGAACAAAAGCAATCAGGAAAGACACAACAGTTCCAACTGTAATTCCTGCAAGTGTTCCAAACAGGCCGCCTTTTGGAGACATTGCGATTAGCGCAAATATGCTTCCCGGTGAAGGAGTAGCTACAAGTCCTGTGCCAGTTAGTACAAAAGTAAATACCGCACTCATTCCGCCACCTATTACTGCAAGAAGCAGTTTAGGATTCATCATTACATATGGGAAATAGATTTCATGGATACCCCCAAGGAAGTGAATGATAATAGCACCTGGTGCGGACAGCTTTGCATTTCCCTTTCCTGCAAACCAGTATGCCAGAAGTATTCCAAGGCCAGGGCCTGGATTTGATTCAAGCATAAAGAAGATTGATTTTCCAGTTTCAGCAGCCTCTCTGATTCCTATCGGCCCAAGGATACCATGGTTAATTGCGTTGTTCAGAAATAAGATCTTTGCTGGTTCAATGAATATGCTTGCCAGCGGAAGCAAGCCTGCATTTACAATTACCTGTACGCCTGCACCAAGTGCATTACTTAGTGCAAGTACTACAGGTCCAATGACTACCAGACCCAGTAAAGATAAAGCTGCTGCAATTATTCCTGCGGAAAAATTGTTTATAAGCATTTCGAAGCCTGTCTTTACTTTTCCCTCTATTGCTTGGTCAAATTTCTTGATCAGGTAACCTCCCAGAGGCCCCATCATCATCGCACCTAAAATCATCGGGATGTCGGTTCCGACGATCACTCCCATTGTTGCTACTGCCCCGACAACCCCACCACGGACGTCATGGACCATCTTGCCTCCGGTATATCCGATAAGCAGCGGTATGAGATATACCAGGATTGGACTAACAAGTTTTGCAAACCCTTCATTTGGCGCCCAACCAGTTGGAATAAAAAATGCTGTTATAATTCCCCATGCTATAAATGCACCAATATTCGGCATAACCATACCGCTAAGAAATCTTCCGAAAGTCTGGACTTTTGTTGCCAGCCCGGATCTGGATTCTGTAACTGAGTTCATTTTGTTACCTCCTTATTCTTTATGTCTGAATTATACACCCTGGGTAACATGCCTTACATTGAAACATACTGCAATAATGTCATTCCGGGCTATGACACTTTTACAGTAACCTCTATGATTTTATCCATAAAACGCTTCGTTCCCGTTTACACCTGGAATATTTTTGATATAATAGAACTATCACTTGCTCGAGGAGGTCAAAATGTTCGATAAAATAATCAGTCTTGTAAGCGGCAAATACGACGCCTATACTATAGAGGAAACCGGCAATAAAGTTATTTACACCCTGGTGAGTAATGACCGAAGCGATTTTGAATGCATTAAAACTAAACTCAGGGATGTCGTTGGCACTACGGTCTACACCGACGAGAATGAAATCTACAATATTGAGACCTCCGATGATCTTGGGTTCAACAGAATCGTTTTCGTTAAAAAAATAAGCAGTAATCGATAACCCAATTTATGATATGATTATTTTAGGTTATTATTTTTAATATCTTCCTATATGAACAGGAGACAATTTATGAGCGATAAATTGCATTCAGGACATCGAAAAAGAGTGAAAGACCGATTTATCTTGGAAGGCCTGGATGCCTTCGAAGATCATCAGGTATTGGAGTTGCTGCTGTTTTATTCCATCCCCATGAAGGATACCAATGAAATTGCTCACAGGATGCTTAGAGAATTTGGTTCTCTGTCGACTTTATTTGAGGCTTCGGTTGAAGATATCTGTAAAAGATGCCATGTTACTGAAAACACCGCCGTTCTTGTATCAATGATTCCATCATTGACCAGGAAGTATTCAAAAGGAAAATGGGGAGAAAAGCCTCATCTCAATAGCTCTTCTAAAGCTGGCGAATATGCCGTTACTCTTTTTTCCGGACGGATCTATGAGGCTTTCTATGTAATTTGCCTCGATTCCCAGAACCGGGTAAATCATGCCGCACTGGTACATGAAGGAACCATCAATGAAGCGCCTGTATATCCCCGTTTGATCGTTGAAACTGCTTTAAGGCATCAGGCAAACAGTATAATCCTATCCCACAACCACCCTGGGGGCAGTCTTAAACCATCTGGTGCAGATCTTGAGGTTACAAAGAGAATCTCTGCCGCAGCAGAAGCTATTTCCATTAAGGTTGTGGACCATATCATCGTCGCCGGCGAGAGCTATTACAGCTTTGCAGAAAATGCAAGGATGTAAGATCAAACTTTCCCAGCACAAAAAAAAAGACCAACACGAATGCCAGTCAGTATGATCATGTGATCGTTACAACAAAATAGTCTTTTACTTCTATATGTATTTTGTCAAATATTTCATAGGCTTCTTTCATAATCTCATCGATTCTGGCATCACTGACGCCCATGGACTGATACATATTCTTTGTTTGGAATTCAAATATCTCTTTTCTGCTTAAGTTGATGTAGCCTTCAAGATACTTTCTTGAAACTCCCATGGAAATGGATGAGTTGGCTATCTGTATCAACTTCAGCTTCTCCTCACTGATATTTAAGTGATACCGGTCAAGGTGCAACTTGTAAAAATATCTGAAAATTTTAATATCAAACTCGATTCCTTCCTTGCATATTTCATAATAGAATCGCCTGATCCCCTCGTCACTATCCACGAGATAAGAAAAAATCAATTGCTCAAGAGTAGTTGCCACCTGAAGTTCATATACTCCATAATTATCCAGCAGATATCTTTCAACACCGCCTTTTATGTCTACAAAAATATTCCCATAAATTAGCTGAGCAAGCTTTCTCTTTGTTTTGAAGTAGTAATTGATAAGCCCTGGATTGCTTTCAGCCTTCTCACAGATATCATTATAGGTCGTTCCTACATATCCTTTTTTATAAAACAATTCACTGCACGCTTTTACGATTTTGTTTCTCGATTTTTCACTTGTCTTATATACAGCCATTCCATCACTTCCTTCTTTACTGTAATCTGTCTTCCTGATGTTTATGCAATACTGAAGTTCTTGCCCACTCGGATATTAATTTTTTCAGACAGTTTCCTTGATTCCTCAATAACCTGTTTGATCAGCGCTTTATCAAAATCCAGTATTTTCAGAAGCATTTCGACCTCTTTCTCCGATGCATACTCATTGGTACAATCAATAAGACCCATATCATGAACGATCATGATACTGCTGATGATCCCGGTGATGCTAAAGTGAGCCAGTCTTTTATCGGCTTCGCTTAAATCAAGCTGATATTCTTCCTTGATGATATCCACCAATTCAAAACCAATGTGTTTTTCTCCCAGGACCAGAACATTTTCTTTCGCCAGCTCGACCATAAATCTTCGGTAATTTGCATTGTTTTTTCTAAAAAGGGCGAACTGTCTGAACTGAAGGGCGATTAAAACCAAGGTATCAACAGAATTATCCAGCATTTTTATTCTTTTGGAGATTTCCTTAAGTATTTTTCTTGTCAGTTCGTTGGAAATCTCCACTGCCAAACCTTCTTTACTTCCGAAATGATAAGAAATCAACGCACGATTTACGCCTGCTGATTCGGATATGTCTTTTATGGAAGTATTGAAGTATCCCTTTTCATAAAAGAGCGTTTTAGCGCTTCGCAGAAGCTTCTGTTTTGTATCATCACTTTTTTTATAAGTTGCCATATTATTCCCTCAAAATACTTTTCTTCTTGAATTACGCAATTTCTTTAGCTCATTAATTTTACCTATTTTATCATTATAACACATCTTTTTGCTCCGTTGTACAATTGCCTTTAGAGTTGTATATAAATTAATAATCAGGATCTCCCACAGAGATCCTGATTATTAATTTTTTAAAACTACAGCAGCAGGAAGTTAAGGAATTGGAATATTCTGTCTTCGAATCCGGCCATTTTCGCTGCGCCAGCTTCTGTCATCTGGGAGTTTTCTGCCAGCATTGCTGCCGGTGTCTTGTAATATCGACTTTCGAGCTGTCTTCTCTCGGGGACCTTGTAATCTGCTTTATTGAATGCCAGACCGGCTGTTTCTCCAGCGTTACTGTACACGGCGTAGTCCCGCACGGTTTCTGTCACGGCATTGAAGTTCTCGATATTAACATCATCCGCGCCTAAAGGGCTCTTATCCAGTCCGAAAATATATTTGCCTCCAGGTGCCAGGATATCGATGTATTTTTTAGCCAAATCTACACATTCCTGTTTTGAACGGGATCTAAGATGCGTGATGGGATATAACCCGGTGATAATATGTCTGCTGCCTAACTTATCCTTAATAAGCTGGGGATCCCCATATTCGAATTGAATGTAGGTATTTACAGGAAGCTCCTGGAGATAATCCAGATACCTATCCCAGTTATCTTCGCAGAAAATTCTGCAGTGTATACCCATTGAAGCATATTCTTCAAGAAGTTTCTTAAAACTTGGCCACCAGTATTTTGCAAAATCCTTCTCTCTCATAAACGTTGGCATATGAAGCGGAAGAAAAACATGGCCATAATCGGATACAACTGAGGGCAGCCCTTTCTGGAAGACAATAGGATACAGCGCTTCACATGCATCATATACTTTCTCAGGCATTCTTCTTATATCCATAGACACACCCTTAAAACTTCTGAGCTGATCAGCAAGGAAATCATAAGGCGCTTCTGTAAATCCCCCCGATCCTGCAGGTGGTCCCACAAAGTAACCGTATTTTTCAATCATTTTGGCAGCAGCACCCCCGCCTGTCATAGCATCAGCGCCAAATCCAAGAAATGCTTTTGTGAAACTAATCATCATTTGGATCGGGTCATCCAAACCTAAGGCTTTGTATTGTCTTGGGATGATCTTTTCATATAAACATTCTAAAGGTTTTTCAATCAGATAATCATATTCATCTTCCAGCATCCCAATTACTTCCGGATGTTGGAAAAATCCGTTTGAGCCCATAACAAAAGACTGTGATTTCAATGTCTGGTAATAGGATGGAAATCTAAGAGACGTTCCGCCTGGAACCACATCAGAATAGATGAGTGGAACTACCTTTTCGATAGCCTGCTCGATCAACATTGGATTCCATTGAGCCTCAATCAAGTCTAACCCTCCCAATTCAGCCAATGGTTCAAAGCTGAAAGCGATATTGACGGGAACTCTCTTCGGGATTTTGTTGTCAAATACGTCAAAAAAGTTTTGCGATCGCTCTGCCTGGATTGCTTTTACATCACTCACTTCAAATATTCCTCCTCTAATTCTTTTTTTCGCCATACAGAAAATAATATTATACTTATATAATATCCAGAAGTGTAATCGATGTCAATTAATTTATTATACATAATGCTCTATTTTCAATTTTCGCAGCAACTAACATGAGCTTTTCACAGTTATTAAAAAAAAACATTTATTTTCAAAAAGTTGATTGTATTAATTTCAATTTTAAGTTATAATAATTTTGACCTCGATTAAATTTGGTTATTTTGCTTCTTTTATTAAAATACAACTTTATCTTTTATTTTCATGTAATGGTTTACAAGGATTCTATGTTATACCTGGTTCCCCACAAACAGGAACTGTTACGTATAAATTATTTTAAGGAGAGTGTTTGAATGAAAAAAGAATTAAGCAAAACCATTAAAACCTTTTATGGCATCGGTGACCTGGGTTTCTCACTGATGACAAGCGTCGAACTGTTATTTTTTGTATTTTTCTTAACCAATGTAGCTAAGTTTTCTTTACCAATGGTTGCACTGATCGGATCCGTAACCAGTATCGTTGACGCAATTCTTTCACCTTTCTACGGCGCTTACATTACAGGAACCAAAGCATTAAAATGGGGTCGGTATCGCTCCTGGATGCTGATTGCTCCACCTCTTGTTGTGGTGCTTTTCATGGTTCAGTTCTCCAAGGTCAGTACATCAGAACCAATATCAGCCCTCGTTGTCTGTATTGGATTTATTTTAAGTCATATCGTCTGGAATCTTGCATGGGTCGCAAATGTTTCCTTGATACCTTTACTTGGCAAAACACCGGATGACCGTGCACTTCTTTCTGCAAGACGTGGTACCTGGTCCAGTTTGTCAGGTGTATTCTTCTCTTACATTGGAATGCCTTTAGCTGTTCTTCTGGGAGCGATTACTAATAATGAAGTATTGGGCTTCACCTTGCTGGCAGGAATTTTGGCAATGACCATGATGATCGGATATTGGATTGTATTCAAAATGACTGATGGTTATGAGACAACCGGAGTAGAAGTCGTTAAAGCCGGAACAGTCAAAGCTCATGAAAAAGTACCTGTATCCATCATGCTTAAAAGTTTATTTCAAAATGTACCTCTCCTTGTTTTGCTACTCAGTGACTTTTTTAGATATATATCATTCTTTATAGGTCTTGCCGCTTCAGCATACTACTTTACCTATGTTGTGCAAAACATGGCTATATTCCCAGTTTTTCTATTGCTGACAGCAATAGCAGGCGTAGTTGGTTCGTATATAAGCAGCTATACTTCCCAAAAATTTTCAAACAGAACGACTTCCATCGTCAGTTTATTTGGCCTTGGAATTTCACTTATGATATGTAAGTTTTTAGGTTTTCAATACATACCTTTCCTAGTATTCTACCTTGCAGCCAGATTATTCCTTGGCGTCCTTAATGCATCTTTGGTAGCTCTTTATTCAGATGTTGTTACTTATGGCGAATGGAAAACCGGCGAGAACGCTTCCGGATTTATCATGGGAATCATGAATGTTTCTCTGAAATCAGCAATCATTTCCAGAGGCTTGCTTATCCCAATTGTACTCGCCTCTGTTGGCTTCGTTGCTGGCGCAGATCCTGCCACTGCTTCTTTGGCACTTCAAAATGGAATAATCAATATATTTGTAACAATACCAGGTTTATGTGCACTTGCCAGTGGAGTAATATTGACACTGGGATATAAACTGACAAAAGCAAAATTAGCTGGTTATCAGGCTGATATCGATGAAAGAAAAAATCAGGCAGCCGCATAATTAACTGCACAAGCTAAGCTAAAAAGAATGATTACCAATAACTTCCCAGTCTTTTGAAGAACTTTCAAAGAACTGGGAAGTTTTTTAATATTCTAAATTATTTGGTTGTATTATTTTGAATTTTAAACTATAATAATTTTAAACAGAGTTAATATTGCTTAAATGGATTATTTTACTATATTTCTTAAACATACTGCGTATCCCATATTTACATCCCCTGCACCGTTATACCTGGTTCTCTATTTATTCCTTAAAATGAGTGATGGATTGAATAGTTGGACTATAACGTATAAATAATTTAAGGAGAGTGTTTACATGAAAAAAGAGTTGAGCAAAACTATTAAAACCTTTTATGGCGTCGGTGACCTGGGCTTCTCGCTGATGACAAGCGTCGAACTATTTTTCTTTGTATTTTTCTTAACCAATGTAGCGAAGTTTTCTTTACCAATGGTTGCCCTGATCGGATCGGTAACCAGTATCGTTGATGCTGTACTATCGCCATTCTATGGAGCTTACATTACAGGAACCAAAGCACTAAAATGGGGACGATACCGTTCCTGGATGCTGATCGCACCACCTGTTGTGGTGATACTGTTCATGCTTCAGTTCTCCAGGGTCAGTACGTCGGAACCAATTGCTGCCTTAGTCGTATGTATCGGATTTATTCTAAGTCATATCGTCTGGAATCTGGCATGGGTTTCCAATGTATCACTGATTCCCCTGCTTGGCAAAACTCCGGACGACCGTGCGTTGCTGTCTGCCAGACGTGGTACATGGTCCAGTTTATCAGGTGTTTTCTTCTCTTATATTGGAATGCCTTTAGCACTTCTCCTTGGAAAGGTTACAAATAATGAAGTATTGGGCTTTACCTTGCTTGCAGGGATATTGGCCCTTACCATGATGATCGGATACTGGACGGTATTTAAAATCACGGACGGTTACGAGGCAACTGGTTTAGAAGCTGTAGGCTCAGGGACTGTGAAGAAACATGAAAAAGTGCCTGTGTCAGTGATGCTAAAAAGCTTGTTTCAGAATGTACCCCTCATTTCATTGTTGGTCAGTGACTTTTTCAGATGGATATCATTCTTTATCATGACAGCTGCTGCTGCGTACTACTTTACCTATGTGGTGCAAAACATGGCACTGTTCCCAATTTATATGTTGCTTGGCGCAGTCGCAGGAGTAATCGGCGCATATGCCAGCAGCTATGTTTCCCGCAAATATTCAAATCGAACCACATCCATTGCTGGTTTATTTCTACTAGGAGTTTCACTTGTTGTGTGTAAATTTGTTGGATTTCAACTCATTCCTTTCTTCATATTTGTATTGATCGCCAGAATGTGCCTGGGTGTTCTGAATGCATCTTTAGTGGCACTATATTCCGATGTTGTTACTTATGGCGAGTGGAAAACCGGCGAGAATGCTTCCGGGTTTATCATGGGAATCATGAATGTGTCTCTTAAATCCGCAATAATTTCAAGAGGTACCATCATTCCTTTTGTACTAGCCTCTGTCGGCTTCGTAGCTGGAGCAGATCCTGCTACAGCATCATTGGCACTTCAAACTGGCGTAATTAATGTATTTGTATTCATCCCAGGGTTATGCGCTCTTGCCAGTGGCGTACTGCTGACTTTAGGATACAGACTGACAAAAGAAAAACTGGCCGGATACCAGGCAGAAATCGATGCAAGGAAAAATACCTCTGCTGCATAAAAAAATATAAACTAAACCTTAAAATAATTAGTATGATTAAACTGAAAACTTTCTGGATTTCAAATTGCGCTTGAAGTCCGGAAAGTTTTATTTTTTTGTTTTATGACCCTTAAATCATTCCATGTAAGGGTATCATTTAGTTAATTGCTGGTATTAAAATTTAAATAATAAAAATAACTGTTTTTTTTCAAAAAGTTCATTGTAATAATATTATTTTTAAACTATAATGATTTTATACAAACCTAATATTATTTAATTGTGTGATTTTATCAAATTCTATTAGGTATTTATTTTTCACAAGCCATGTAATGGTTTACACCTAATTGGAGCGTTATACCTAGTTCAATACCCATCTTAAATACTGTGGAGGAAAGCATGGGAAAGAACTATTGAGTATAAAAAAATTAAAGGAGAGTGTATTGATGAGAAAAGAATTAAGCAAAACCCTTAAAACCTTTTATGGCATCGGCGATTTAGGCTTTGCAATGATGACAAGCGTGGAATTGTTTTTCTTCGTGTTCTTCTTAACTAATGTAGCTAAATTTTCTTTACCGATGGTTGCACTGATCGGATCCATCACAAGTATCGTAGACGCAATATTATCACCTGTATATGGAGCATGGCTTTCTGGAACAAAACCGCTGAAATGGGGCCGCTATCGATCCTGGATGCTGATCGGACCACCAATCGTTGTGGTACTTTTCATGTTACAGTTCACAAGAGTCAGCGCAAATGAAACAATATCTGCTGTAGTTGTCTGTTTAGGATTTATTTTAAGTCATATCATTTGGAACCTTGCCTGGGTATCCAATGTTACTATGATCACTGTTCTGGGTAAAACTCCTGAAGAACGTGGACTTTTAGCTTCAAGACGTGGTACCTGGAATAATATGTCTGGTGTTTTCTTCTCTTATATCGGAGCCCCTTTGGCACTTTACCTTGGAACCGTAACCAATAATCCGGTATTAGGTTATACGCTGCTTGCAGGTGTAATGGCATTTGCTATGCTATGCGGCTACTGGACAGTCTTTAAAATGACAGATGGTTACGAAGATGTGGTCACTGAGGTAACTTCATCAGGAACTGCTCCAAAGCATGATAAAGTACCTGTCTCTGCCATGTTGAAGAATTTATTCCAAAATCCTCCGCTGATTGTTTTACTGGTATTCGACTTTTTCAGATGGATGGCATTTTTCATTCTAACAGCTTCCGCTGCATTCTATTTCACATATGTAGCGAAGGATATGACTAAATTTCCGATGTATGTCCTGCTTGGTGCCATCGCTGCTGTAATCGGAGCATATTTGGCGGGTCCTATGTCTAATAAGCTATCCACACGAACAACTTCCATCATCGGATTGTTTTTTGGCGGTGCATTTTTGGTTGCTGCAAAGTTCGTAGGATATCAGTATGTACCTTTCCTCATAATGTTACTGATGGCAAGGCTGTTCTTAGGTGTGCTCACTGCATCTAATGTTGCACTTTACTCAGATGTTGTAACCTATGGTGAATGGAAGACCGGCGAAAATGCTTCCGGTTTTATCATGGGCATCATGAATGTGTCTTTAAAAACTGCAGTCATTGCCAGAGGTACCGTTATCCCGGCAGTGCTGGCAGCAGCAGGTTTTGCTGCATCTGCAGATCCTGCAACAGCCTCTAAGGCTATCACGGATGCGGTATTAAACGTAACGGTATTTATTCCTGGCATGCTGCTGCTTGTTGGTGGTGTGATCATGATCCTGGGATACAAACTCACAAGAGAAAAACTTACTCAATATCAGACAGAAATTGATGCTAGAAAGAAAACAACAGTTGCATAATAAACACTGCAATTAAAACTTCCCGGCTATTTGAGCGCTGAACTGCTCTTTTGCCGGGAAGTTTTTTAATTTGCATTATAAATATTCGATGTCAAATGTCTTATTGGTAATAAACATGACGATCACATCGGTTTTCGCAGTTGCTCCATGCTCTGCCTGATCACCTTCTGCAAACCAGACGAAATTTCCGGGGCCAAACTCCCCCTCATTGGTTTTCAGAATTCCCTCCATTACATACATCCCATGAGCACAATGGTGCTTATGAAGAGGTGTCACAAATCCTGCCGGGTATTTTGCAATGTTGATCTTCATTCCAGTATCCGAATCTTCTATAAGTTTCTTTCTGTACATACTCCTTCCTACCTTGGAATTTGGCCTCTCTTCCCAGGTCATTTCATTTGTATCAATGATAAATGATTTGCTTCCATCAGATCTGTCCATCAGCTTCTCCTTTATACATTCCAGGATTTTATTTCTTCGTCCGTCAATTCATCGACGAACAAATTTTTTAGTTGATCTTCAGCTCCACAAGCCTGCTGGTAATACCAGTCCTTGACTGTTTTTTCGATTTCTTCATCGGTCCCATCTGCTTTATTTGGATATACTGCAACAAGCTCCTCCGTTTCAAGGTTTCTTAATCCTAATTTTTTTGCATTCTCGAACTTTTTCACAATAATCATCCTCCATTTTTCTGTAGTATTCTATATTCATTATACCATCTATAGCGATTTATGAAACTTTATATGATTAATATTTAGCAAATAAAAATCTACTATATCTCCACTGCCAATTATGATAAGATAAGATTAACAATATTTAAATGCATTTCACAGAGGTGATTTAGAATGAGAAAATTAACGACAGAGGACAAGATCTACAAGGCAGCCAAGCAGCTGTTCTATAAGCGAGGTTATTACGGTACAACCACAAGAGATATCACGACCAAATCCGGAACCAATCTCGGTTTGATCAAGTATTATTTTGGCAGCAAAAAGATCATTGCCTATCGGGTCATCAAGGAAGTCATTGAAGAAATCATCAGTCAAATTGAGAAAAATATCAAGGGAGCGGAAGATCCCATACTTTTCAGTATGGTTTACATGAATCTTTACCTTTCTGTGCTTTTAAACGACAGACAATTAGAAGCGTTCATGGTAGAATCATATTCCGATGAAGTTATGGACGCTGCTGACGATGCTTTTTATGATTCATATCTCTATAAGCTAAATCATGAAATCCTTAAGGATCATTCTTTTCTTCCAGAGCTTGACAGGGACACAACGATCCATCTCAATCTGATGGCATTCAACAATGCAGTCACCTCCATTGGAAGGTTGAAGCAAAAAAATAAAATCCAACTGACCGAAGCTCAGTACAAAGCCTACATTATAAAATTCGCTCTCTTTGGGATCGGGGTCAATATCGATAAACATGCTAAAAAAATGCAGGAAGCTGAACGAATCAGCACTGAGATCATGAAATCCAGCTTAAAATTAAAAGAGCCTGAACGGCTATTCAAGTGATAAAAAGGATCTGGACAAATGTCCAGATCCTTTCTTTATATTATTTATTAAATTGCCGCCACGACTTTACCAAACTCTTTTTCTACGAAGTCTGTGGATTCCTTCATCATAAACATCGGTCCGTCATTTACTATGGCAAGGTCAGCTTTCTTACTCTCTGTAGCAAACCCTCCTGTATACAGTACGTCCGGTCCTGCTTTCGGCCAGATGACAGAGCCTTCAAGCATGTAAACTCCGGAATATTCCGGTACAGCTTTGGATAATTCTTCGGTGATTTCTGCCGCACTGGCATATCCTGCTTTTCTTCCTAAGATCACCATCAGGTCGCTGATGACTTTCCAGTTTTCCTTGCTGGAAAGTGCCGGAATCGCTTTTCGCACTTTCTGGATCCTTCTCTCAGAATTTGTGAAGGTGCCCTCTGATTCAGCATAGCTTACCGCTGGCAGCACCACATCCGCTTTCTCGGCAGTTGGCGTCATGTAAAGGTCTTGAACAACCAGGAATTCCAGGTCATCGATTTCTTTCGCCGAAATATCTTCGCCGAAAACCATCAACCCTTTGATTTCTTTGGAAGCCATCCCTTTAAGAACTTCGTTGTTGTCTTTGTCGATACCCATATCTGCAATTCCCTGGCTGTTGTTTTTAGGCTTAAGTTGAATGATTCCTCTTCTCGCCTTCCCAATATTTCCAGATACGACTGCGATATCGGCGATAAGTTTTGCCCCATCAGCGGTTACATAATTCTGATCGAAGATGATCATTGGTTTCTTTGCATTCTTGTACATGTCCGCTACCCCTAGCGCAGCTTCTGATACGGATAGATCTCCAAGGCTTCCCTTTAGTTCATCCAGACCGTTTGCATTTGCAGGAGCACACCCAGCGTCGAGAAGAGCTTTTAGTATTCCTTTGAGAAGATTTAGGTCATTTTCTGCATCGATCTTTTTCACTGCCCAATCATCGGCCTGTGAATTGATGTCATTGACAACAACAAGCTTAGATCCGTTAGCAACCGCTTCTTTAATTTTCAGTGCTGCGATGGTATGGTCCTTCATCACATCACCTCCAATAAGAAGCATCATGTCCGTGTTTTTAATTTCTTCAAAGGTGTTGGTTGAAGCATCATATCCAAGAACATCTTTTATTCCGCCATATGTCCTGTTAAAGGATGTGATATTGTCCGTTCCCAGGTATTCTGATCCCAGTTTTTTTGCCAGGAATATTTCTTCATTCGTATATCTGTCTGATACAGCAATTGCGACGGCTTTGCCTCCGCCAAGCATTTTAATGCTTTGCATTTTTTTGCCGGCTGCCCTTAAGGCTTCCTCCCAGCTTGTTTCCACAAGCTTGCCATCTTTTCTCACCATAGGAGATATGATCCTTGTCTTCTGGTTGGAAGCATCGTATCCAAATCTTCCTTTAACACAGAGAAGTCCATTGTCTACGGTACTGTCCTTATCTGGAAGTGCCCTATAGAGCTTGTCTCCTTTGGTCTGAATATTGATGTTGCAGCCTACGGAGCAGAAAGAGCAAACCGTCTTTGTCTCAACCTGATGAACCGGAACAGATTTATCGATTTTAAGTCTTTCCTGGATCGCTCCAACGGGGCATACGCTTACACATTGTCCGCAGGAAATACAAACTGTATCGCACAGGGGCAGGTCAAGTGATGGTTTTACCACCGTATCAAAGCCTCTGCTGACTAAGCCTAATGCTCCATTATCCATGACTTCATCACAAACCCTGACGCAAAGACCGCAAAGTATGCATTTGTCTGTATTTCTTATAATGAAAGGATGTCCGTCGCCAACCTGTCTGTTGTGCGTTTCTCCAGCAAATATTTCTGGCGTAACATTGTAATCATTGGCATATTCCACAAGCTTGCATTCGAATACGTCTCCGCAGCCACACTCTAAACATCTTTTTGCGTCTTCAATGGCTTGTTCAGGGGTGTATCCATCGACAATCTCTTCAAAATTCCGCTTTCTTTCTTCCGGCTTCAAGTGCCCCATGTGTGGTCTTTTAGCAATTTTTTTATCTTTGAAGTCCTGTTCGGTTACGTCTTCTCTTGTTACATAATATGGCTTCACATAGGGAACCGTTTCCCCCTGAAGATATTTATTGATCACATCAGCTGCTTTTTTTGCATCACCGATGGCTTCTATCGCAATGCCGGCTCCATCATTGATGGCATCCCCTCCGGCAAAGACCCCAGTTAAGCTTGTCAAGAACGTGCTCTCATCCGTTGCAATAGTATTCCACTTGGTCGCTTCAATGCTTTCCAGACCAGTGAGATCAACCCCTTGTCCTATGGCTGCTATGATAAGATCTACGTCCAGTATTTCAATTTCACCTTCTATAGGCACCGGTCTTCTTCTTCCACTGGCATCGGCTTCTCCAAGTTCCATTTTCTGCAGCTTGATTTTAGCAGCCTTGCCATTGTCCTCGATGATTTCCATTGGTGCCACCAGGAATTTAAAGATCACGCCTTCTTCTTCAGCTTCCACGATTTCTATTTCCTCAGCTGGCATTTCCTCTTTGGTTCTTCTATATAAGATATAAACTTCTTTTGCTCCCAGTCGTACGGCCGTTCTGCAGGCATCCATAGCGGTATTTCCGCCGCCTACAACCGCTACCTTGTCTCCGATTTCCATGTTCTCGTTTAATGTAGCTTTTCTCAAGAAATCGATTCCGCCGATTACCCCTTCAAGATTTTCTCCCGGAGTTCTCATTTTTGAACTTGTCCATGCGCCAACAGCAACATACATGGCATCGTTTTGGCTTCTCAGATAGTCAAAATCAACATCTCTGCCAATTTTAACATTGTTGACAAGTTTCGCCCCCATCTTTTCAATGACGCCTACTTCCTGATCAACGATATCTTTTGGGAGCCTGTACTGAGGAATCCCATATCTGAGCATTCCGCCCATCTTAGGCATCTGATCGTATATGGTCACTGCGTGGCCAGCCGCCAGCAAATAATAAGCTGCGCTTAGTCCCCCGGGGCCTCCCCCGATGACGCCGATTTTCTTACCGGTTGAGGGTGCAATGTCGGGTATAAAAAGATCTTTATCAGCAAGGTCTATGTCTGCAACAAATCTTTTTAGCCAGGCGATGGAAATAGGTTCTTCAACCAATTGCCTTCTGCAAGCTGTTTCACAAGGATGAGGGCAGACCCTTCCAATTGCCGCTGGCAAAGGAAGTTGTTCTTTGATCAATTCCAGGGCTTCTCTGAACTGCCCATTGGCAATAAGACCCACGTAACCCTGGCAATCGGTACTTCCGGGGCACGCAAGAACACAAGGGGCTTTACAGTCGCCGATATGGTCTGACAACAGCAGATCAAGTGCTGTTTTTCTTGACGCTTTTGTTCTTGCCGTGTTGGTGTTCACAATCATACCATCTGCCGCTTTTGTTGCGCATGATCTTAAAAGTTTTGGTATCCCTTCTACTTCAACTACACAGAGTCCGCAGGAACCGTAGATTTCAACTCTCTCGTCATAGCACATGGTGGGTATCTCGATACCATTTTCCTTTGCTATTTCGAGAATAGTCTGATCACTGTTGCCTGTTACTTCTTTTCCGTTTATATTCAATCGTATGAAAGACATATTCTTCACTCCTACCAGATTATTCGACTATTACTGCATTGAACTTACATACTTCGTAGCACTTACCGCATTTGATGCATAGTGACTGATCCAAAGTATGCACCGCTTTTCTCTCCCCTGCTATTGCTTCAACCGGGCAGTTCTTTTTACAAAGTCCGCAGCCTATGCAGTTTTCTTTTGATATTTCAAAAGTTATGAGACTTTTGCATTTTTTTGCCGGACACTTTTTCTCATTGATATGCGCTTCATATTCGTCCCTGAAATATCTGATGGTGCTGAGTACGGGATTAGGAGCTGTCTGTCCCAAACCGCATAACGAGCCATCTTTTATCTGGATAGCAAGATCCTCTAAAAGTTCAATATCTCCTTGCTTGCCTTTTCCCTGTGTGATCCTTTCCAGGATTTCCAGCATTCGTTTCGTACCAAGTCTGCAGTGAATACACTTGCCGCAGGATTCCTTCCTTGTGAAATCCAGGAAGAACTGAGCCATCTCAACCATGCAGGTTGTTTCATCCATGACAACCATGCCCCCGGATCCCATAATAGCTCCGGTTTTAACAATGGATTCATAGTCAACCGTCGTATCAATGAGGTGTGAAGGGATACATCCTCCTGATGGACCACCCATCTGGACTGCCTTGAATTTCTTATCGTTTAGGATACCGCCTCCGATATCAAATATGATTTCCCTGATGGGCATTCCCATAGGTACTTCAACAAGTCCGCCTTTCTTGATTTTCCCAGTCAGGGCGAATACTTTTGTTCCCTTACTCAGGGCCGTTCCCATAGCCGCATATGCAGATCCTCCATTGTTGATGATCCATGGAACATTTGCAAAAGTTTCTACGTTGTTGATATTTGTCGGTTTTGCCCAATATCCCTTTTGTGCGGGGAAAGGAGGTTTCAGTCTAGGCATTCCTCTTTCACCTTCAAGGGAAGCGATTAGGGCTGTTTCTTCACCGCATACGAATGCGCCGGCACCTGCTTTTATCCTCATATCGAAGTTGAAGCCCGTTCCCATGATGTTCTTGCCCAGGATCCCTTTTTTCCTTGCCTGATCCATTGCAATTTCAAGCCTTTTGATTGCCAGGGGATATTCTGCCCTTACATAAATAATGCCTTCTTCAGCACCAATGGCGTAGCCACCGATCATCATGCCTTCCAGAAGATTGTGTGGATCGCCTTCCAGGATGCTCCTGTCCATGAATGCCCCCGGGTCGCCCTCATCTGCATTACAGACCATATACTTCGGAGTTTCTTTTGACTGAAGTGCCGCATTCCATTTGAACCATGTAGGAAAACCTGCTCCCCCTCTACCCCTGAGGCCTGAAACTTTCATTTCATCAATAACTTCTTCCTGAGTCATTGAGGTCAGACATTTTTTTATAGCTTCATATCCGCCTCTTTCAATATATTCATTGATATCTTCCGGATTAATGTATCCGCATTTTCCTGTAGCGATCTTAACTTGTTTCGCTTGTGCTTCATTATCCACTTCGGATATTTTATAGCTGTCAAAAGCTTTTCCTGCCATTACGGTTTCAATAAGCTCTACGATTTTGTCGCTTCCGACTTTTACGTATCTTTCCATTTTTCCCTCATTATCATAAATATCGACAATGGGCTCCAGATGGCACATTCCCACACATCCGGTTATTTCCAATTGAATATCAAGATTTTTTGCTTCAACTTCATTTTTAAGCACTTCGTATACTTTTCCTGCACCGGCCGCTATCCCGCAGCTTCCCAGCCCTACTACTGCCTTCATGTGTTAAGCCTCCTTCTGTGAATATCTGCTTTGAATTTCTTTGATGATATCCTTCGCTTTCTGAGGTGTCAGGCTTCCATAGGTTTCACCATTGATCATCATAACAGGCGAAAGACTGCAACAGCCAAGACATGCCACATTATTTAAAGTAAAGAGCTTATCTTCTGTTGTCTCACCATCATTGATTCCAAGAATCTCAACGATCGCTTCCTCAATATTCTTCGCTCCATTAACATGACATGCCGTACCCTGGCACAGCATGATCAGGTTCTCTCCGATAGGCTGGAGTCTGAACTGTGTATAGAATGTGGCAACTCCGTAAACCTTTGCACTTTTAACCTTTGAAACCTCTGCAATATAATCAAGCATTGGAATCGACAAATATCCATACTCTTCCTGTGCCTTCTGAAGGATGGAAATCAAGCTTCCCTTTGTGTTTTTATACTTTGCCAGAATTTTGTCAAGCTCTGTCAAGTCTACCTGCAAGTCTTCAAATTGTGATCGTAAATCTTTTGCTCCGCAGCAGCCCATAATCATAACTCCTTATTATATATTTGTGAAAATAAATGCATTAATCCAATTATACCAAAGAATCGTCTGGAAGGATTGGATTTTTATGTTTGATTACGTTTACAGTTCAGTAAATACAATGAATAATCAACTTGTATATACCGGTTTTCATTCCTATACTATATATATCACAACACCGCAGTCTATGTAAACTATTATTAATTAATTAACAATTGGTTCCTGCGGGATCTTTTCCTGAACTTCCTGTCACAAAATAACCGCGTCTGTACGCAGCAGCGTCCAGACGCGGATTTATTCATCCATTTATTATCCATTAATTCCCCGAAGGGAGCCGGTACATCCGAAAAATATGACGATAGAAATCACATATGCGGCAATGGTAAAGGTCAGTGCCTGCTGAAAGCCTTTTT
>JAAXUP010000262.1 GCA_013335935.1 Eubacteriaceae bacterium
CTGACGCATTATGTGGCCACGCGCCGCTTCGGTAGTTAGAAGCTGTTTTCATGAATTTTGGCATTAATAATTTTTTTAAGTAATTTCTGATTTTGATGATAGATAAGCGCCTAATTTTTATAAAAAAGTCGACAGACTTTTGAAAAATAGAGAGAGAAAATTCAGCCATTATTATACTAACTTGCTTTAATAATTTTAATTATTTATACTGTGATTATGACTCATAAAATAGACTTTACGCCCTCCGTTATCCAAGCACTCAAAGATCGCCTTTCGTCTGAGAAGTCTGCGAAGATTTATCGTCGTTTGCTTTGGCTTGATTTAAAGCGTCGCGGTTATCGCCAAAAAGAGATTGGTTTTCTTCTTGATGTGACTCAGGCTCAACTCACCAATTGGTCTAAGATTTTTGTTTTGAGAGGATTTGAAGGGTTATGTGCAGTGCATTATGAAGACAGGCGCCCTTCACGACTCATACCTTATCTGGCCAGGATAAAAGATCATGTGCGAGAATCTTCCGTACCGACTTTATCCGCCCTGCAAAATTGGATTGCTCAAGAACATGGGATGTTCATAGAGCAAAGTTGGCTCAGTCGCTTTATGAAAAAAAACTCTATTGTTCTTATAAAAAGACCCGTCTGATTCCCGGAAAAGCTCCTGATGTTCCCACGCAAGAAGCTTTTGTTGAGGATATTCTTTCCATCGTTGAAGATGCGCGGCAGAACAAGAACGTGGTTCTTTTTGCCGATCCCGTTCATCAGATTCATAACAATGAAAATGACTATGCATGGCAGTTCAGAGGCAAAGAAGGCACAAAAACTGTGCTGGCAAATACAGGAAGAAGGCGTCTGAATATTATAGGCGCTCTCAATCCTCTTCTTCTGAAGACAACAACCCTTCTGATGGAAGGAAGTTGCGATCGAGAAGTGATCAAAGCCTTGCTCAGACAAATCAGAAAAGACTATCCAGAGGCGCCCAAGATTACGATGTTTCTGGATAACGCAGGATACAATAGAGCCCATGATGTGCAAGAGTTAGCACAGGAGTTCAACATAACTCTTCGTTACTTGCCACCTTATGCGCCGAATCTTAACCTGATTGAAAGGCTTTGGAAATTTTTCAAAAAGAAAATCATGAAAAACAAATATTATTCATCGTTTCAGTCTTTTTATCAGGCCATTGATAATTTCTTTAAAAACTTCTCTGACTATGAAAAGGAGCTGAGATCACTTCTAACCCTAAAATTTCAAATTATTAAAGAAAGTTAGTATACACCTTTGTAAGCAGCATCAAATTTACGCTCGGAAATATCAATCCCGATGATTACTCTGTTCATGGTAACTCTTTCAAAAATTTGTTATCGATGTTTTTAACTAACCTTGTAAACACTGGAGATCCGTGAGGATTCCTAAGATATTGCTCAGTTATAAACATAAGGGGAAAGGGACAAAATCTTGACTACTAGCTTTAAGCTAAAGGAATACTTCATGTTCACCTTGCCCCACCACCAACGCTAAGCTATCACATCAGTGGCTCATTCCTAGCAACCGTCTTGGCTGTCAATAGTTAAGCTTAT
>JAAXUP010000144.1 GCA_013335935.1 Eubacteriaceae bacterium
TCGCACAACCTGTTTTTCTTATGAAAATGATTACAGCTTTAATATTTATGCATTTTTAATGGTTATTTATGTGATTAGCAATAATTTATAATCATTTTAGTTTGATTTACTCGCCTTCGCAAACGGTTTTAATATTTTCCAGGGTATGAACCAAAGCATTTTCCTGCATTCTGTCAACAATCAGGGAGTTAGCGATCCTTTTAAGAATACTCTCAGGACGGGTGGATTCTATTTCAATAGTCAATTCCGTGCCGCCATCCTTTGGAACATAAATCGACCTTTGCGTTCCGAATATGGGACCTTTGAAATTTCCGATCCAAAGCGCTCTTTCGGCG
This sequence comes from Eubacteriaceae bacterium, assembly GCA_013335935.1. Classification (GTDB taxonomy): domain Bacteria; phylum Bacillota; class Clostridia; order Eubacteriales; family Alkalibacteraceae; genus JAAXUP01. The sequence continues at coordinate 336 of JAAXUP010000144.1, forward strand.
GCGATTTTGCTCTCAACTACCTCAATGGTCATATCAAAATGAAGTCCAAGCATATTATACTTGAATTCACCCACTGTCCCAGCTTCTCCTTTGCCGGTAAGTTTTTCAGGTCCGGTAAGATTTACATAAAAGTGGCTCCATTCTTCTGGGTTAGCCGTCGTGTAATTATAGACTTTTTCCAGGGGCGCGTTGATAAAGATACTCTTTTTAATTACAGACATGATAAATATCTCCTTTCAGGATAACAAGAATAAAATACCTGAGCTTGAGAGTGTTCAGAATATGTACTTTATTTATACCCAAATTTCATAAAAGTAATGCACCAATCAGATTCACTAATTATGTTATAATATATAGCAGCTGCTAGTCGCTTGACGCTAGATCCTAGCCAATAGCAAAACCCAGTTACGCATTACACACTTAGCTTTTCGCTAACGGCTATTCACCTAACAGCTAACCAACCAACCACCTAACCACCTAAAATAAACGTAAAGCAGGTCGATTAAAATTAGCTTACTAACCGCAGAAAATCTATCCAAAAGTTTTGGAGACAAGGCGCTTTTTTCCAATGCGTCCTTTAGTATAAGTGACGAGAAAATCGGTTTGATCGGTATCAATGGTACCGGAAAATCCACTCTTCTTAAGATCATCGCAGGGCAGGAGACCTCTGAAACAGGCTCCATTCAAATGACCAGCGGGATGAAAATCGAATATCTTCCCCAAAATCCTGAGTTTGACGGTAATTCCACCATTCTGGAGCAGGTGTTTAAAAGCGATTCCCCTATTATGAAGGTGATCAGCGATTATGAGAACACCCTGGAGGATGTGGGAGAAGATCCTCACGACAGCAAGCTTCAAAAAAGACTGCTGCAACTGACCGATGCCATGAATGCTCTAAATGCCTGGGATATGGAAAGCCAGATCAAAACCGTGCTGACCAAGCTGGGGATCCATGATTTCCATAAAAAAATCGGTACCCTTTCAGGAGGACAAAAAAAACGTGTTGCTCTTGCAGCGGCGTTGGTAACTCCCTGCGACCTTCTGATTTTAGACGAACCAACGAACCATCTGGACAATAAAATGATCGACTGGCTGGAAACCCACATCAAAGGCCGGAAAGGTTCCCTTTTGATGATCACCCATGACAGGTATTTCCTTGATCGGGCTGTCAGCAAGATCATTGAACTTGATTCCGGGCGCCTGTTTACCTATACCGGAAACTATTCCTACTTTGTAGAGAAAAAGCTGGAAAGACAGGAGCTGGAATCCACCCTTGAAAAAAAGAAAGGCAGCTTGTATAAGAAAGAACTGGAATGGATGAGAAAAGGGGCTAAAGCCCGGACGACAAAGCAGAAAGCCCGAATCCAAAGGTTTGAAGACTTGAAGGACTCACGAACGGCTGCAGACGATTCAAGGCTTGAAATCACTTCCGCCCATTCCCGCCTGGGAAACAGGATCATTGAAATAGAGGGTGTCTCAAAAAGCTTTGACAAAAATTCCATCATCAGCGACTTCACCTACACCTTTCAAAAGGACGATCGTATTGGGATCATCGGAGATAACGGTGCAGGAAAATCCACCCTCCTTAATCTCATCACAGGGAAGCTGCTTCCTGATGAAGGCAGCATAAAAATTGGAGAAACGGCGAAAATCGCTTATTTTTCCCAGGAATCGGAAGATATGAACACGGACCTTCGGGCAATCGAGTACATCAAGGAAACCGCAGAATATGTGACCGCCGGGGATGGAACTAAAATTACCGCTTCACAGATGATGGAGAACTTTCTTTTTCCTTCATCTCATCAGTACACATCCATTTCGAAGCTTTCCGGGGGTGAAAGGCGACGCCTTTACCTATTGAAAATCCTTATGGAAGCCCCCAACATCCTGGTTCTTGATGAACCTACCAATGACCTGGACATTGACACCTTGAAGCTTTTGGAAAGCTATATCGACGATTTTTCAGGTCCTGTGATCGCTGTATCCCATGACAGGTACTTCCTGGATAGGGTCTGCAATAAAATCTTTTCCTTTGATGGAAACGGCAAGATTTCCCAGCACACGGGAAATTACTTCGACTATCTGGAAGAACAGGAAATACTTGAAGATGCCAGGAAAAATATAGCAAGTCCCCAGACGACTGTTGCCTTCAAGCCTGAGGACTCTCAGTCACCTGGCCGTGGCTCCCAGCCAAAACTTAAGTTCACATATAAGGAACAAAAGGAATTTGACGGGATAGACGCTGAAATTGAAAAACTTGAAACGACCATCGACGAGATCGATCAGAAAATTTCTGAAAACTCAGCCGATTTTGAGATCCTCCAGGAACTGACCGATAAAAAAGAAAAAGCTGAGGATGAATTGCTACTGAAGATGGAGAGACAGGAATATTTGAGTATGCTGAAGAAAAGCTTCAAGAATAATTGACGAGAGGAATCAACTATGAATAAAAAACTGATACTTGCTGAAAAACCTTCAGTGGGAAGAGATATTGCAAGAGTGCTTAAATGCACTACAAAGGGCGAAGGATCCATTGAAGGAAATGAATACATCGTGACCTGGGCCATGGGACATCTGGTTGAGCTTGCTGCCCCGGAAAAATACAATGAACGATATAAATCCTGGAATTTGGACGACCTTCCCATCATGCCTGATAAAATGCAGCTGGAGGTAATCAGCAGGACCTCAAAACAGTTCCACAGTGTAAAAAAGCTGCTGCTTAGAAAAGACGTGTCCGAAATCATCATTGCAACGGATGCCGGCCGGGAGGGTGAACTGGTGGCAAGGTGGATCATCAATAAGGTGAAGGTGAATAAACCGGTGAAGAGACTTTGGATCTCTTCCGTAACCGACAAAGCCATTTCTGATGGTTTTAAAAACCTGAAAGACGGCAGATTATATGAAAATCTTTACAACTCCGCGCTTGCAAGGGCGGAATCTGACTGGCTGGTAGGGATCAATGCCACCCGAGCACTGACGACCAAATACAATGCCCAGCTGTCCTGCGGGCGGGTGCAGACACCCACCCTGAACCTGGTGGCCTCCAGGCAGACAGAGATCAGAAGCTTTGTCCCCAAGGATTTTTCAGAAATCAAATTAAGCGCAGGTGGCGTTACCTTCACCTGGCAAAATGAAAAAACTAAGGAAACCAGGATATTTGACAAGGAAAAATGCGATGCTTTGATGAATAAACTAAAAAACAGCCGGGAAGGCAAGATCCTCATGGCAGAATTCAAGGAAAAATCGGTTTTCTCTCCCCTTTTGTATGATCTGACTGAACTTCAGCGGGACGCCAACAGGCTTTTCAATTTATCGGCAAAGGAAACCCTGTCCATTACCCAGCGGCTATATGAAAATCACAAGGTGCTGACGTATCCCCGTACAGATTCCAGATACATCCCTAATGATATCGTTCCTACAATCAAGGACCGGCTAAATGCCATCAATACGGGAGAATATTCCTCCTATGTTCGTGAACTTATGGGCAGACCCATTACAGCACAGAAGCATTTTGTGGACGATGCCAAAATATCCGACCATCATGCGATCATTCCCACGGAAGAGAAGGTCAGGCTTGGGAATTTGTCAGAAATGGAAGAGAAAATCTTTGATCTTGTTGCCAAACGGTTTCTGGCGGTTTTGTATCCCCCCCATAAATATAAGCAGCTTTCGCTTACCTTTGAGGTCGATGGAGAATTTTTCACTGCCTCAGGAAAGGTGACTCTATCCCCCGGATGGAAGAAAATTTATCAGGGAGAAAATATTTTGGAAGAGGA
>JAAXUP010000145.1 GCA_013335935.1 Eubacteriaceae bacterium
TGGTGCCGGTTTTTGAGCTGAGATTTTCGATTCCTTTTGGAATACTGTATTTGAAAATGCCTTATTTACAGACCTTTATATACTCAATGATTGGAACACTAATACCGGCACCCTTTATCTTGTGGCTGATTCCATCCATTCTTGAATGGATGAGAGGGACAAAAACCTTCAAGGGTTTGGGCGACTGGATCTACAACAGGGGCATGAAAAAATCGGAAAGCATCGAGAAATACGGCTATCTGGGGATCGCACTTTTTATCGGAGTACCTCTTCCCGGAACAGGAGTATGGACAGGCTGTCTGATAGCCGCGCTTTTAGGCATGAGATTCAGGAAAAGCCTCCTTGCGGCAGTTGCAGGAGCTTTCATCGCAGGAGTAGCGGTGATGATCCTGACCTCCATTGGAGCCCTTGCAATTTAGATAGCCATCAGCCGTTAGCATTTAGCAATTAGCTAACAGCTAGCAGCTAGTTGCTAACCTTCTTGACACAAAACGACTCTTATGTTAACATGAAATTCAATTGAATATTAGTTTTACCTTATCCAGAGAGGTGGAGGGAATAGGCCCTGTGAAACCCGGCAACCAGCAATTTAGCTTCGGTGCCAATACCTACAGTAATATCTGAATGATAAGGACAGTTTGAAATATAACCTCGTCCTGTTGTGACGGGGTTTTTTTTGTGATAGGAAAGTTCGACTAGCTCGCTGGGGTCCAAACTTTCCTGTCGCACGAGAATAATGCGTTGAAGACGCTGTTCTCGATTATGAAAATGGAGGGATACAAATGACAAGAAAATTATTTACTTCGGAGTCTGTTACAGAAGGGCATCCAGACAAGATGTGCGACCAGATCTCAGACGCCATATTAGATGCTATACTCGAGCAGGATTCAAAAGCCAGGGTCGCATGCGAAACGACTGTTACCACTGGCTTAGTGCTTGTCGTGGGTGAAATCACAACAAACTGCTATGCGGACATACCGAAAATCGTCAGGGATACGGTGAGAGACATCGGATACACCAGGGCGAAATATGGCTTTGACTGCGATACCTGCGCCGTGATCACGTCCATCCATGAGCAGTCTCCGGATATCGCTTTGGGTGTGGACGAATCCTTTGAAGCGAGAAGCGGAGAGGATGAAGACGGAGAAATCGAAGCGACAGGCGCTGGAGATCAGGGAATGATGTTCGGCTTTGCCTGCAATGAAACCCCCGAACTCATGCCGCTGCCCATATCCTTAGCCCATAAGCTGTCAAAGAAGCTCTCTGACGTGCGAAAAAACGGTACCCTTGAGTATTTACGACCTGATGGAAAAACTCAGGTTACTGTGGAATATGAAAACGACAAGCCGATAAGGGTCGACACCATTGTCGTCTCAACCCAGCACAGTCCTGAGGTTGAACTGGATAAAATCAGGCATGATATTGTAAAATACGTTATTAAGCCTATTGTAGATGAAAGCTTCCTGGATGATAAAACCAAAATCTTTGTAAACCCCACCGGTAGATTCGTGATCGGAGGACCTCAGGGAGATTCAGGACTTACCGGCAGAAAAATCATCGTAGATACCTACGGCGGATACTCAAGACACGGCGGAGGCGCTTTCTCAGGGAAGGATCCAACAAAGGTAGACCGGTCAGGAGCATATATGGCAAGGTATGTTGCGAAAAATATCGTAGCCGCAGGGCTTGCCGACAAATGCGAGGTTGAAATTGCCTACGCCATTGGCGTCGCGCATCCGGTTTCAGTTTTTGTGGAGACCTTCGGCACAGGCAAGATCGAGGATGAAAAACTCATCGAACTTATTAAAAGGAACTTCGATTTAAGACCGGCAGCGATGATCCGGGATCTGGATTTGAGAAAACCAATTTTTAAAAAGACCGCTGCCTATGGCCATTTTGGCAGGACTGATTTTGATTTTTCATGGGAAAGAACCGATAAAGCGTCCATGCTTAAGGCGGAAGCGGGAATTTAACTGCTTTTAGCTTAACTGCTAAAATGGTTAAACGTTGAAATGCTAAAAGCTGAAATGCAAAAAGGAAGTCTCTTAAATATCTGGAGACTTCCTTTTTTGTATTATGAGTTCCGTCACATGAAATGTCTTAAATTCAGCACTGTAGGGGCGAACATTGTTCGCCCGTTTCAAAAATTTATGCATTTATGCAATTCTATACTTAAGCGTATTTCTTCGTCTATTTAACCGCGAACACCAGGTCGGCTTCTGCGCAGACTTCGCCTTCGCAATAGGCGACAGCTTTTCCGATGCCTACACCTGCCATGCTTTTGACGATCTCGGTCTTTAGGGTCAGGGTATCCCCTGGAATGACTTTACGTTTAAACTTGGCATTTTTGATGCCGCCGAAATAAGCAATCTTTCCTTTGTTTACTTCAAGACTTAAAAGTGCCACCGCGCCTACCTGGGCAAGAGCCTCTATGATAAGCACTCCAGGCATGACATGCTCCTGGGGAAAGTGGCCTAAGAAGAAGTACTCATTGACCGTCACGTTCTTGATGCCTGTGGCACTGATGCCGGCTTCAAGCTCGGTGATCTTGTCCACCAGAAGAAATGGATATCGGTGGGGGATGATTTCCTGTATCTGATTACTGTTCAGTATCATATCACTATCTCCTATTCTGTCCATTTTTTGAAAGCCAGGGTGGCATTATGTCCGCCGAAGCCCAATGAATTGGAAAGTGCAACCTGAATATCTGCCTGGCGTCCAACATTTGGTACATAATCCAGATCACAATCAGGATCGACAACCTTGTAACCTGCTGTAGGAGGGATAAATCCTTCCTCCAGGGCTTTTATGCAGACAACTGCCTCTACACCACCTGATGCACCTAAAAGATGGCCTATCATCGATTTCGTGGAACTCACAGGGATGTTGTAGGCGTTCTCTCCAAACAGGTTTCTGATAGCGGCCGATTCGTTCACATCGTTGTAGAATGTGCTGGTCCCATGGGCATTGATGTAAGAGACGTCGGAAAGTTCCAGACCGGCATCTTCAACAGCCTGCTTCATGGCCCTGCCTCCGCCTTCTCCTTCAGGAGCGGGAGAGGTGATATGGTATGCGTCGCAAGTGGTTCCATAACCCACAACTTCGCCGTAGATTTTTGCATTTCTTTTCTTTGCATGTTCCAAAGATTCAAGCACTAATACCCCTGCGCCCTCTCCCATGACAAAGCCGTCTCTTTCCTTGTCGAAAGGAATAGAAGCTCTTAAAGGATCGGTGGATACACTGAGGGCTTTCATCGCCATAAATCCGGAAATGCCTATTTCGCAAATGGATGCTTCGGTACCCCCTGCAACGGCAACATCCATCAGACCGTATCTGATTTTATGGAAAGCTTCGCCGATGGCGTTGGCGCCTGAGGCGCATGCGGTGACGATGCAAAGGCAAGGGCCTTTGGCATTCAGTGCGATAGCGACATTTCCTGCTGCCATATTCGTGATAAACATGGGTACAAAGTAAGGGGAAATTCTGTCAGGTCCCTTTTCCAGGAGTTTTTTCGAGCATTCATAAAAAGTCTCGATGCCGCCTGTTCCGCTGGAGAGGATCACTCCAAATCGTTCTCTGTCGAATTCCGCTTTATCCAAACCTGAATCCTCGTAGGCCTGGCTGGAAGCGTAGATGGCGAACTGACTGAATTTATCAAGTCTTTTTAGTTCTCTCTTATGTATATATTTTTCCGGGTGGAATTCCTTGACTTCAGCTGCCAGGGTGGCTTCCCAGCCGCTGGCATCAAAGTGGGAGATCTTGTCGATTCCACATTTTCCCGCTTTAACATTATCCCAAAATTCATTTACATCCTGCCCCAAAGGGTTTACGGTGCCTAGTCCTGTTACCACAACTCGTTGCATGTTATTACCTCCTATACAACCATACCGCCATCAACATTGATGACCTGGCCGGTTATGTATTTCGCTTCATCTGAGCATAAATATGCCACAATACTTGCGACATCCTCAACAGTTCCCAATGTTCCGGTTGGGATATTTCTTTTGATTGCGTCCTTTTGGTCTTCTGTGAGTTTATCAGTCATATCCGATGCAATAAATCCTGGTGCAACAGCATTAACGGTAATGCCCCTGGTAGCGAATT
>JAAXUP010000263.1 GCA_013335935.1 Eubacteriaceae bacterium
ACAGGGATGCTTTTCAGTGTTTTAACTTCTTTTACCAGAAGCTCCTTGAGGTATTTCATAGGCTCCAGATAGCCGCTTTCCATGGTGATGCCCCCATCGGGCTCGGGAACGATCTTGTCAGCGATCTTCAGATTGAAAAGGTCGAAGGAGGTGAGTTTCATCAGCTCGGCAGCTTCCTTGGCTTTTGTGCTGTCCTTCCAGAGGATGGAAGCAAAGCCTTCCGGAGAAAGTATTGAATAGACGGCATATTCCATCATCCAGATTTCATCCGCAATGCTTAATGCCAGCGCCCCTCCGCTCCCGCCTTCCCCAATTACGATAGTGATCATGGGTACTTTCAGATCGGAAAGCTCAAAAAGGTTATTGGCAATAGCGTGTCCCTGGCCTCGTTCCTCTGCGCCCAGGCCGCAGTAGGCACCAGGGGTGTCCACGAAGGAAATGATGGGACGGCCAAATTTTTCAGCTTGTTTCATCAGTCTCAGCGCTTTTCGATAGCCTTCAGGATAGGGCATGCCGAAATTGCATTCGATATTGCCCTTTAGGTCACGGCCTTTTTGCTGTCCGATGACCGTGATCGGGATGTCATTTAAAAGAGCGATGCCTCCAATAGTGGATTTGTCATCTCCGTAAGCCCGGTCTCCATGAAACTCTATAAAATTATCGAAGATATTTTCGATGTAATCTCTTGAGGTGGGACGTGTATTTGATCTGGCAATATTAACATTATCCCACGCATTGTGTTTAATGGAAGTGAACTGTTCGTCAATTGCTCCGTTTTTCTTATCCATTATTAAACACCTCCGTGAATGGCAAGGATCTTATGCAATGTTTTTCTAAGATCCGGCCTGGTTACAACTTTATCAATAAATCCGTGCTCCAATACGAACTCCGCGCTTTGGAAGCCTTCGGGAAGATCCTGTCTGATGGTCTGCTTGATTACTCTTGGACCTGCAAAGCCTACAAGAGCTTCTGGTTCTGCAAGAATGATGTCCCCAAGCATGGCAAAGCTGGCTGTCACGCCGCCTGTAGTGGGATGCGTCAGCACGCAGATATAGAGAAGACCCATTTCCGAGTGTTTCTTCAATGCTGCGCTTACTTTTGCCATTTGCATAAGTGAAATGATCCCTTCCTGCATTCTGGCCCCTCCGGAGGCGGTAAAAATAATAAGTGGGATTTTATGCTTCATGGATTTTTCCACGGCTCGCGTGATTTTTTCACCCACGACGCTGCCCATGCTTCCCATCATAAAATGGGAATCCATTACCGCGATGACGCATCTTTTACCTTCAATATCGGCATATCCCGTCACCACCGCTTCCCGGATGCCGGCTTTTTTGGCGGTCTTTTCAAGCTTTTCCAGGTAGTTGGGAAAATCCAGGACGTTTTTTGTTTTTGTCATCTTATTGAATTCACGGAAAGATCCCTTATCCACCGTGATGAATATTCTGTCGTAAGCCGTCATGGGAAAATGGTGTGCACATTTCGGGCACACCTGTCTGTTTTTATTCAAATCTTCGTAGTAGATCAGTTCCAGGCAACTTTCGCATTTTGTATACATTTTGTCTGGAACTGCTTTCTGAATGAATTCGCTGGCACTTAAGCCTTTTCTTTT
>JAAXUP010000064.1 GCA_013335935.1 Eubacteriaceae bacterium
AACGGAGTGCTTCTTAACGATGAAAATATGGAATATTTAAATGAAAACATGTCGAATATCGTACTAAGCATAGATGGAAGAAAAGAAGTAAATGACAGAATGAGAAAAACAGTAAATGATCAAGGCACCTATGATCTTATTATTCATAAGTTTAAAAAAATGGCAGCCCTTCGAAAAAATAAGGACTACTACGTCAGAGGAACCTTCACCAGAAATAATCTCGACTTCTCAAAAGATGTGATCGATTTGGCAGATCAAGGTTTTGGGAGCATCTCCGTTGAACCGGTGGTTGCAAAACCTGACAATGATTATGCCCTTACTGAGGAGGATATGGATATTCTTCTAAAGGAGTATGAAAACCTGGCCGACTCCTATATTACATATAGCAAAGTAGGTAAGGGATTCAACTTCTTCCATTTTAATGTGGACCTGAACCAGGGACCTTGCGCATATAAAAGGGCTTCAGGCTGTGGTGCAGGTACCGATTATATTGCAGTGACTCCAACGGGAGAGATCTATCCCTGCCATCAGTTTGTGGGGAATGAAGAGTTCCTGATGGGCCATGTTAAAAAAGGAATAGAAAAAAGTGAAATAAGGGCTGCTTTCAAGGAAACGAATTTAACTGAAAAGAAAGTATGCCGGGATTGTTGGGCAAAATACTATTGTGGAGGAGGATGCTTTGCAAATGCATTTAATTTCAATGATGATATCAGCGTACCCTATGAGATCGGCTGTACACTTGAAAAGAAGCGGATCGAGTGCGCAATTATGCTTAATATCGCAAATTGACTGTCAATGACAAGAATAGCGTCGACCACGCGTTATTCAAGTAGACTAGAAAAGTTTGGACCCCAGCGAGCTAGTCGAACTTTCCTAGTCTATAAAAAACATATAATTATTTTGTTGCTTACGAGAGGAGGATTCAGATGAAAAATAAAAACAGAATAAAATTTTCAGCCATTCTGCTGTTGATCATACTATCAGGTTATATCTTACTGAACGGAATTTCTATTGGACAGTATAAATTGATCCCAGTGAAAGAAGCTATGAACTATGGACTTGATCTTACTGGGGGGGTATATGTTGTTCTTGAGGCTAAGGACAGCAAGACTGATCCGTTGACTGATGAAAAAATGAACAGGGCGATGGCTACCATAAGGCAAAGGATCGATTCCCTTGGGGTATCCGAACCGGTCATCACAAAACAGGGCACCAACCGAATAAGAGTTTCTTTGCCAGATGTACAAAATCAGCAGGATGCCCTGGATATCATCGGTAAAACAGCCCAGCTTGAATTTATTGATCCGGATGGGAATGTCGTCATTACGGGTGCACAGGTTAAAGACTCAAATGCCGTCTACGAGACGGACAGTCTGGGTAGTAAAGAAGCCGTCGTATCACTGGAACTCAATGACCAGGGGGCAAAAGCTTTTGCAGAAGCCACGCAAAAGTATTTGAACCAGATCATTGAAATCAAGCTGGATGGCGAGGTGATTTCCGCGCCCACCGTAAATGCCGTGATAGCAGATGGCAAGGCGGTTATACAAGGTATGTCGGATATTGATGAAGCGGGAAAACTTGCCACGCTGATCAAAGCCGGAGCACTGCCAGTTGAGCTCACACCTGTTGAAACAAGAACGATCGGACCGACATTAGGTCAGGATTCCTTCAATAAAAGTCTTTTTGGCGGAATGATTGGGATCGCACTGGTGCTGGCATTTATGCTTCTCTATTACAGGGCACCTGGATTTATCGCTGATTTGGCGTTGATCATCTACCTGCTGTTATTCCTTCTCATTGCATCTGTCATTGGAATAACCCTAACCCTGCCAGGTATCGCGGGAATAATTTTATCCGTAGGTATGGCAGTTGACGCCAATGTAATCATATTTGAGCGGATCAAAGAGGAACTACGGCTGGGCAAGTCCTTATTAGCATCCATCGATACCGGTTTTAAGCGTGCGTTTTCAACCATATTTGATTCTAATATAACGACTATAATCGCTGGCTTGGTATTGTTTGCCATGGGAAGCGGATCGGTCAGAGGCTTTGCAGTCACTTTGATCCTGGGAATAATCCTTTCCATGTTCACCTCCCTGATCATCACGAAGCAGGTCCTGAAAATATTCGTTAATGCCTCATTCATAACAAACAAAAAAATGTACGGTGCATAGGAGGAGATCATGAAGATGAAATTAAATGTCACAAAAAATTATAAGCTGTTTTTCATAATTTCCATTATCCTTACAGCCTTAAGTCTTGGCGCACTTCTTATAAACGGCTTGAATTTTGGTATCGACTTTGTAGGCGGTACGATCATTCAAATCGATATGCACGAGACCTTTCAGACAAATGACATCAAGGTTTTTACAGATAAATTCGACGAGCATGCCGATATCACTTACGCAGGGGAAAGTAAAGAAGAACTGATGATCAGTACTCAGGTTTCTTTAACTTCTGACCAGAAAAAAACACTTATGGGCGATTTGAATCAAAAGTATGGGATCGAGGAAAAAGATCTTCTGTCGGCAGATAATGTAAGCCCGACTATCGGGGATGAATTAAAGGTCCAGGCACTTATCGCAGTAGGACTTGCCATCATCCTGATGCTGGCATATATCACCTTCCGTTTTGAATTCCTGTTTGGGTTAGCGGCAATCATCGCCCTGTTTCATGATGTGATCATCGTTGTCGGGGTATATGCCGTTTTAGGCATACAGGTCAACACACCTTTTATCGCAGCTGTATTGACGATACTGGGCTATTCCATAAATGACACCATCGTAGTGTTCGACAGGATCCGGGAAAATAAGACGAAAAACAGAAAATACGGCCTGTCTGAGCTGGTTGATGACAGTATCAATCAGACGATTGCCCGTTCCATCAATACATCCCTGACCACCATAATTGCTATCACAGCACTTTATTTTGTTGGTGTTCAGTCCATAAAAGACTTTGCTTTTCCAATGATCGTTGGATTTATCACAGGAACCTATTCATCAATTTTTATAGCAAGTTCATTCTGGTTTGCAGTCAGCAAGAAAAAAATAGCAAAAATTCCTGCTCGAACCAGGTAACACAAAATAATTATAATGGGGGATTCGTATGCAGCTTGGGTTTATATTATCTATAATATTTGCGATCATCGTTACAATTTTTGCAGTGCAGAATGCGCAGGTCGTTGACATCAAGCTTTTCACATTCCACGGACAGGCTTCTCTTGCACTGGTCATCCTGATTTCTGTCGCAGTGGGTGCGGCGATACTGGCGCTTTTTAATGTATACAGCAGATTAAAGATCAACAAGGAAATCAGAGAATTGAAGAAGAAAATAAGCTTACTGGAAAAAGAGCAGGCAATCAAAGCCGACACAACAATACAATCTTCAAGCCCTGTTTTGAATCAGGGACTCCCGTATAACGATAAAAACCAGGAAACAACAGCAAACGTCGTTCCGGTCAATACCGATGACAAATCTGACGAACTCAAATAAAATTTAGATAAAAAAATAAACGGATCAAGAGATAAATTTCGATTTATCTCTTGATTTTTATCAGGTGATAGAATGAAAAAATGGATTTTAAGGAATAAAAAAGCAGATGTTTCAGCACTATCAGTCCAAACAGGTCTTTCCAAAGCCCTTTGCAGCCTGCTTGTTAACAGAGGTCACGACACCTATGAAAAAATAACCGCATTCATGACCCCTGAAATGGGAATGATGCATTCACCTATGCTGATGAAGGATCTGGAGTCTGGCTGTGAAATTATTTTTGGACATATCAAGGAAAATAAGAAGATAAGGATCGTTGGAGATTATGATGTCGATGGCATTATCAGCAGTTATTCCTTTATGATCGGACTAACCAGATGCGGCGGGAGGGTCGATTATGACATTCCTGACCGGGTAGCCGATGGGTATGGCATCAATAAAAGGATCATCGATAAAGCCATCGAGGACGGAATTCAGCTGATCATTACCTGCGATAACGGGATATCGGCGGTAGACACGGTGAGATATGCTGCAGATCATGGATTGACGGTAATTATTACAGATCATCATGAATTGCAGGAGGAGCTGCCACCTGCTCATGGGATCATCGATCCTAAAAACCCTGAGTGCGATTATCCATTTAAAGGGCTTTGCGGGGCTGGAGTTGTCTACAAATGTATTGAATATCTCTATGGGAAATTCAATATTCCGGAGAAAGAACTCCATGATCTTTTGCAATATACTGCCATAGCTACCGTGTGCGATATTGTGGATCTTATTGATGAAAATAGAGTAATTGTAAGTAAAGGGCTTGAAATCCTGAACAAAACAGAAAATTTGGGACTAAGAAGCCTCATGGAAGTAAATGGCATCACCGATAAGAAAATTGGATCTTATGATCTGGGTTTCATTATCGGGCCCTGTCTGAATGCAGCAGGCCGATTGGAAAATGCCCACTTGGCACTGGACATGCTTCTTGCCCAGGAAAGTCAAACGGCAAAAGACCTTGCACTCCGATTGAAAATGCTGAATGATGAACGAAAAGAAAAAACGGAAAATGGCATTGTGAAAGTCATGGAACAGATCAAGGAAAAATATTACCAGGACAAGATCAAGGTCATCTATGAAGCAGATTTGCATGAAAGTATCGCGGGGATCGTGGCTGGCCGAGCAAAAGATGTTTTCAATCGACCGGTCATTGTATTCACAGATACGATCGAGGGGGCAAAGGGGTCAGGGAGATCCATTGAAGGATACGATATCTTTGCGGAGCTGTCTAAACACAGGAGACTCTTTCGTAAATTCGGAGGACACCCCATGGCGGCAGGCTTATCCCTGGAAAACAGCAGCATTGATCTACTCAGGAACCTCCTGAATGAGGATTTCCCCCTTGAAGAGGAGGATCTCCTGGAACTGGTTAGATTGGACCTGTTCCTCCCGATTAAGTTTATAACTGAAGGGTTCATTGATGAAATCGACAGAATGGAACCCTTTGGAAAATCAAATTCAAGGCCTGTGTTTGGGGCGAAAAATGTAAAGGTACAAGGCGCGAAAATTGTAGGGAAAAAAGGTAACGTGATTCAGCTAAAAATCAAAGATGAGGCAGATAATCTGCTTGACGGAATTATTTTCAATGAAACAGAGGAATTCAATTCTTATATTCTGAATAAATTTGGTCAGAAAGATATGGATAATATGTATTTAGGGTATTCTAACAGTATCTTTATTGATATTGCGTATTACCCGTCAATAAATAGTTTTAGGGGAAATCGAAAGATACAGGCAGTCATTAAACACTACAAATAAATTTTTGTACTCATATCGGATTAAAAATGATAAAATAATGATGAATAACATAGAGGGTGGGGTTACGATGGATCTTAAAAGTAAAATTAGAGTTATACCTGATTTTCCGGAAAAGGGTATTAGTTTTAAAGATATAACTACACTATTAAAAGATAAGAATGCATTGAAGGAAACAATAGATCGATTTACTGAACTTATTCAAGGTCGTCAGGTGGATTTGGTGGTTGGACCTGAAGCAAGGGGCTTTATTTTTGGAACGGCACTGGCATATAATATCAATGCTGGTTTTATTCCCATCAGAAAGCCAGGGAAACTTCCCCATAAAACACTTACCCAGGATTATACCCTTGAATACGGCAATGACTCCCTTGAAATTCATGAGGATTCCATATTGCCGGGTCAGAAAGTACTCATTATAGATGACTTGCTTGCTACAGGCGGGACGCTATTGTCCACTGCCAACCTGATTGAACAGCTTGGAGGAGAAGTCGTAGGAATTTTTACGCTCATAGAACTAACGGATCTTAAAGGAAGGGATAAACTAACGAAATACAGAGTAGAATCCCTGGTATCATATCCTTCCTGAAAATGAGCTGACTTGAGGTCAGCTTTTCTAATATCAGACTTTATTTTGGAAGTTAAGTAGGTGGTGGAATCATGCTGGATAAGCTGATCGCAAAGATCCTTGAGTACAACAAGGATGCTGATATTGAAACTGTACGAAAAGCATATAACATAGCGGCAAGCGCACATGAAGGTCAGAAAAGGGTATCCGGGGAGGATTATATCATTCATCCTATGGAAGTATCCTACATCCTTGCTGACCTTCAACTTGACGTGCCTACAATTACGGCAGCGATACTCCATGATGTGATCGAGGATACCAGTTATTCCTTCGAGGATGTTGAGGTCGTATTCGGGAAGGAAATTGCTGACCTTGTGGATGGAGTAACAAAGATCAGCAAGCTGGAATTTCAATCCAAGGAAGAACAACAGGCGGAAAACCTCAGAAAAATGATCATTGCAATGGCAAAAGACATCCGCGTGATTATGATAAAACTGGCTGACAGACTCCACAATATGCGAACTTTAAAGTATATGCCTGAAAATAAGCAGAAGGAAAAAGCACAGGAAACACTTGATATTTACGCCCCTATTGCCCACAGACTAGGAATTTCAAAAATCAAGTGGGAACTTGAGGATATCTCATTGAGATATCTTGATGAGGAAGGCTATTACGATCTTGTCAACAAGGTTGCCTCTAAAAGGGAAGAACGGGAAAAATATATCCAGGATGTTATCGATCAGCTTAAGGAAAAGTTGAAATCGGTTGAAATAGAAGCCGATATCAGTGGAAGGCCAAAGCATTTTTACAGCATCTACAGGAAGATGTATCAGCAGAACCGAAACTTCGAAGAAATCTACGACCTGATCGCGGTAAGGATCATTGTCAATAATATCAAAGACTGCTATGGTGTCCTTGGTGTAGCCCATACCATGTGGAAGCCTTTGCCTGGAAGGTTCAAGGATTATATCGCTATGCCTAAACCGAATATGTACCAGTCCCTTCATACGACAGTTATCGGCCCTAAGGGAGATCCCTTCGAGATTCAAATACGGACATGGGATATGCACAGAACGGCTGAGTTTGGTATCGCCGCCCACTGGAAGTATAAGGAGGGCGTAGAAGAAAGCGACAATTTCGAAGACAAACTGGTATGGCTCAGACAGATCCTTGAATGGCAGAGAGAACTGCAGGATGCAAGCGAATTTATGGAAACCCTTAAGGTTGACCTGTTTACAGATGAAGTTTATGTATTCACCCCAAAAGGGGATGTCATTGAGCTGCCTCAGGGTTCATGCCCGCTGGATTTTGCTTACAGAATACACAGCGATATAGGGAATAAATGTATCGGTGCTAAAATCAGCGGAAAGATCGTACCACTCAACTATACGCTGCAAAACGGCGATATCGTCGAGGTATTGACCAGCAAACATTCCAATGGCCCAAGCAGGGACTGGCTGAAATTAGTCAAAAGCTCCCATGCAAGAAACAAGATTAAACAGTATTTTAAAAAGGATAAAAAGGAAGAGAATATCCAAAAGGGAAAAGACCTTCTGGAGAAAGAAATGAAACGACAGGGTCTTCAGCAAACGAATATTCTAAAGCATAATTATCTTGAATATGCCGCACAGAAATCAAACTACAACAATATTGACGACTTGTATGCAGCCATTGGGTATGGCGGGATCAAGCCTAATTTTGTTATTCAGCGAATAAAAAACAACTTTAAAAATGAGCTAAACCTTATTCCGGAAACTCCTCCAGCAGAAGAACAGGTGTTTGAAACGAGACCTGCAAAAATGAGTGAAGATTACGACAAACTGGAGAAGGCGGTAAAGGTATCAGGCTTCAAGAATATGGCTGTGCGATTTTCAAGATGCTGCAATCCGGTGCCAGGCGATAAGATCGTAGGGTATATAACACGAGGCAGGGGAGTCAGTGTGCACAGAGCAGATTGCACAAATATAAGGAATACAGATGATGTTGGAAGGCTGATCGATGTGGAGTGGGTGAAATTTACCACTGCAAATTTTTCAGCAGAGATCAATATCAAAGCCAGGGATGCAAAGGGTCTGCTCACCAAGGTGACAACCGTTATTTCAGATCATAACAGTTCGATCGTATCCTTAACTGTCAAAACAGACCAGGACTATGCCTATTTTGACATCGCTTTCGAAGTAAAAAGCACCAGAGAACTCAATCAGGTGATCAAAAAATTGAATAAAATATCCGAAATAATATCCATTTATAGAAAATAGGTGAATCATTGAGAGCGGTAGTTCAAAGAGTCACAAGCTGCAGTGTCGATTGTGACAATGTGACGGTAAGTACAATTGGAAGAGGTGTTCTCGTTCTGATTGGGATCAAAGAAGATGATACGATAAAAGATATGGAATACATTCGAGATAAGGTCATAAATCTTCGAATCATGGATGATGAACAGGGAAGAATGAATGATTCCGTCCTTGAAAAAAACGGTGAAATCATGCTGGTATCCCAGTTTACTCTTTATGGGGACTGCAGAAAAGGAAGAAGACCCAGCTATATCAGGGCAGCTTCTCCGGAAACTGCAAAAAGCATTTACGAAAATGTGGTAAAAGCCTTTGAAGAATCAGGCCTTGTTATTAAGCAAGGTGTTTTTCAGGCAGATATGAAGGTAACATTGATAAACGACGGTCCAGTTACGATCCTCCTGGATAGTGAAAAAAATATTTGAGCAAGGTGAAAAAATGATAAAAAAAATAATGAAAAATAATTATACAACAAACAGTTACCTGATAGGAGAAGGCGAATCAGCAATATTGATCGATCCGGTGGGAAAAGCGGGAGAGTTTTCAAGATTATTGGAAGAAGAAGGCTTGAAACTGAAAGGGATCATTCTTACCCACGGTCATTATGATCATATAGCATCCCTGAATGATTTAATGGATGAATTCGATGTTAAGGTCTATATCCACAAAGAAGACGAAAAAATGCTTTTCAAAAGCGAGCTGAATCTCTCAATATTTTTTGGTGAGGATTATTCATATCAATACCCTTATAACGTGGAGGAAGTCAAGGAAGGCATCGAATATGTTTTTGGTGAGATCAAACTTGAAATTCTGCACACACCAGGGCATACTCCGGGTTCCATTTGCATTCGATATGGAGGACATCTTTTTACAGGGGATACATTATTCTGCGGCTCCATGGGAAGAACTGATTTCCCAGGGGGGGATTTAAATGTGATGATGGAATCTCTTGGTAAAATAAAAAAACTGGATGACCGCTTAATGATTTACCCTGGACATGGAGAAACCTCAAGTATAAGGTCGGAACTTGATTTGAATCCTTATTTGAACCAATAGCAGGGTGGACAAAATGGAGAACAGATCAGGCAATATAATTAATATGGAAGTTAAGGGAACCGCATATGCAAATGACCTTAGAGAGCTGCTGATGCAGTTTTTTCCTGATTTCAAATTAACAACTCAAAAGAAAACCGAATCGAAATATTCGGTTTTAGTCAATTATGAGGACTCGCTGTTTACCTGTATCCTTCAGGAGATCTTCCGACAATCGGAAAGAATATTATATAAGGAAAACACGATCATAACCGAGGATGTAAGAAGGAATATGAAGCTGAAGATATACCAGGCCCTTCACACCGTCACAGGAAAAGAACTCAAGTGGGGGATACTCACTGGGATCAGACCGGGAAGGATCCCCCATAAAATGCTCCTTGAGGGGTTTAGCAGCAGTGAAACAATTGAAAAACTCAAAAGTGATTACATGCTGCGGGAGGACGCTGCC
Source organism: Eubacteriaceae bacterium (assembly GCA_013335935.1). Lineage (GTDB taxonomy): Bacteria > Bacillota > Clostridia > Eubacteriales > Alkalibacteraceae > JAAXUP01. The sequence goes on from JAAXUP010000064.1 coordinate 9,653, forward strand.
AGGATGATCACAGACATTGCCGCGCTGGAAATCGACTGCTTATATCCTTTGAACATTAAGAAACTCGGGATCTATATCGGGATCCCCTTCTGCCCTACAAGGTGCAGTTATTGCTCCTTTATCACTCAGGACTCCAAACCGGGTTCTGCAGAGATAAACGCTTACGTAGAATCCCTGATTTATGAGATAAAGTCAGTTGGCGGTTTTCTAAGAGAAAATGATTTTGTTGTGGAAACAATTTATATTGGAGGGGGAACACCAGCTATCCTGGATGATGTTCAGCTTATTAAACTCCTAAAGGCGGTTGATGAACATATCGATCGTTCGGCTGTATTGGAGTATACCTTCGAAGCAGGAAGACCGGATGCCATCAGGCTGGAGGCCCTCGAAACCATTAAAGCTTTTAATATCGACAGGATATCTGTCAATCCTCAGTCCCTGAAGAATGAAACCCTTGTAAAAATCGGAAGGAACCATACAAAGGAAGACTTTATGGATGCTTTGAAAATGGCAAGGTCCATGAAATTCAAAACAATAAACTGCGACATGATCCTTGGTCTGGAGGATGAGACCCAGGAAGATATGATAAAAACAGCAAAGGGCCTTGTGAATCTCAAGCCCGAGAATATCACAGTACACAGCCTCTCCATGAAAAGATCATCAGAAATAAATAGTGCCGGGGCAAAGCATACCGACGAAGCAGAAAATGAGGTCAGAAAAGCAGGTGAAAAAATAAACAGACTGCTTGATGAAGCTGGTTATTACCCTTATTATCTGTATAGACAAAAATACACAGTGAATAACGGAGAAAATACCGGTTATTGTGTCCAGGGTCATGAAAGCTTGTACAATATAGGGATCATGTCCCACAAAAGAACCATCGTTGGCCTGGGTGCAGGTTCAACCGGGAAAATATTTTTTCCTCAGGAAGACAGGTTTGAAAGAATGGAGACTGTGAAGAATACCAGGATATATTCAGAGAAGATCCTGGAAATTGCAGAATATAAGATTGATTTATTAAAAACACTCCTATAATGCTGTTGACACAAAATTAATAAATAATTATAATAATAGTCAATTGCATATTATAGAACGATGAAAAAGAGAGTAATATGCTCGTCCCTGACTTTCAATAAGTCAGAGCGGGCTTTTTTGTATGATAACAAGGAGGAAGATTATGAATACCTATTACAGAAGCGGCATGTGTACAGGAATTGGGGAACAAAATGTTAATGAAAGAGTTAAGCTTTGCGGATGGGTCCAGAAATGGAGGGATTTGGGCGGAGTCATATTTATAGATTTAAGAGACCGAAGCGGTGTCGTACAGCTGGTATTCAATGATGAAAATAACAGCACAGCTTTGAAAATCGCGGAATCACTACGAAACGAATATGTGATTCAAGTGGAAGGCATCGTTGTTAAAAGGGACCCTTCCAATTACAATGGCAATATTGCTACCGGAACGATCGAAGTCCTTTGTGACAATGTCAATATACTTGATGCGGCAAAGACACCTCCCATATACATTGATGATTCGGATACCTCAAAGGAGAGCGTAAGACTTAAATACAGATATCTTGATTTAAGAAAAAGCAGAATGCAGAACAATATGGCAACAAGACACAGAGTATCGAAATTTATACGGAACTACCTTGATGACCAG
>JAAXUP010000065.1 GCA_013335935.1 Eubacteriaceae bacterium
TTGGCGCCTTCTGGGTACCCTTTATCGCAACTTCAGTGAATGTCGCCTTGCCCGCGATTGCTAAGGAATTTGATGCTTCACCTTCCATTCTGGGATGGATCATATCGTCTTCACTTCTGGCTACCGCCATGTTTGTGCTTCCTATCGGAAAGCTATCCGATGTTTATGGCAGAAAAAACATGATATTCCTGGGAACCATCCTGCTCACCCTGACATCCCTCCTTTGCGGGCTTTCACAATCCATAACAGCGCTGATTATCCTGAGAAGCATTCAAGGTATAGGAGGAGCGATGATGGCTGCTACGGTGGTTTCAATTGTCACCTCAGCCTTTCCACCCGGTGAAAGGGGAAAGGCTTTGGGGATTAATGTGGCATTCACCTATTTTGGGCTCTCTGCAAGCCCGTTTATCAGCGGGATCATCGTCAATAACTTTAACTGGAGAGGTATATTCTATTTTTCAATTCCCATAGGGTTAGTCCTTTTGGTTATGATCCTGATGATCGATCAGGAATGGAAGGAAGATGACAACAAAACAATTGATTATCCTGGCTCCTTGATCTATGCTGTGGCCATCTTTTTGCTGATCTGGGGATTATCAAATTTTAATACCATCGCTTATGGAAAGCTTGCCTTTTCAGCTGGAATCCTGATGCTTGTATTATTCGCTCTCTTCGAAATGAAAACTGATTATCCCCTTCTGGATCTTAGGGCCCTGAAGAGCAACAAGGTACTGATTTTCTCATCTGTCGCATCATTTATCAATTACGGCTCCACATTTTCCATCAGCTTTATGATGAGTTTATACCTGCAATATATTAAAGGGTTTGATCCGCAATACACCGGAATGATCCTCCTCATACAGCCTGCCATACAGGCGGTCTTTTCACCCGTTTCAGGCGTGCTTTCCGACAGAATGGATCCTCAGTATGTAGCTTCCGCCGGCATGGCGCTGATTTCTGTAAGCCTTCTGTTTCTGAGCATGCTGGGGATGGATACCCCAACCTACCTGATCGTCATTTTGCTGATGGTTATTGGGGCAGGATTCGCTTTATTCGCTTCTCCAAATACAAACTCCATAATGAGTTCCGTGGAAAGAAAAAACTATGGAGTCGCCGCGGGGATACTATCCACAGCCAGAACGGTGGGGCAGACCTTCAGCATGGCTACAACCGCGCTGATCACTTCCTTCTATTTCGGCAATATGAAAATATCCGCCCAAACAGGCGGACTTTTCATCCAGAGCTTTAAGACAACCTTTATCATTTTTGCAGGGCTTTGCCTTCTGGGTATCTGGGCATCCCTGGCAAGAGGGAAAAGGGAAAATACCGATACTACTTTTTGAGGTATTTTCCAAGCTTTTTAATAATAAATTTAAGCACATCGTTCCTGATGGTGCTTTCTTTTTTTGGTCTGGAGCCGTCACCTGTATTCGCTGCCATGACTTCATCCATAAAATACTTCTGGCTGTCCACAGGCAATTCGTTTATATGCGTTTTTTTGACATAGTTCCCGTCACTCTGAAGGACTTTTGCCTTCACATTATCTTTCAGCATCACATCGAGCATATGCAGGATCCTTTGTTTGATATCCGGATCCAAAATAGGACAGGCAATTTCAACCCTTCTTACGATATTTCTCGTCATCAGATCCGCTGAAGAAATATAAATTTTCGTGTCCTTCCCAATGCCAAAACAATAAACTCTGGGGTGTTCCAGATATCTGCCCACGATGCTGGTTACCGTAATATTTTCAGTTTTTCCTTCTATCCCGGGGAGAAGGCAGCAGATTCCTCGTATGATCAAATCGACTTTCACTCCAGCCTGGGAAGCCACACTCAGTTTGTCGATAAGTACTCTTTCCGTGAGGGAGTTCGCTTTGAAAATGACCCGGCCTTCATATCCATGTTCAGCCTTGAAAATTTCCTCATCAATCAGTTCTTCGATCTTATCCTGAAAAGAAGAGGGGGCAACAAGCAGCCTTGAATAGGTTCCATCAAGATTGGAGATGGACATGTTCTTGAAGAAGTCGTTGGCATCTTTTCCGATTTCCTGATCCGCGGTGATCAGTGAAAGATCGGTATAGAGTTTTGCCGTTTTTTCGTTATAGTTGCCTGTGCCGATCTGGGTGATGTAGGAGATTTTATTTTTCTCCCGGCTGGTTATGAGGCATATTTTGGAGTGAACCTTAAAGTCTTCAAAGCCGTAAATCACCTTGCATCCAGATTGCTCCAGCCGTTCCGCCCATTCGATATTGTTTTTCTCGTCAAACCGTGCCCGAAGTTCAATTAATACGGTCACGTCCTTGCCTTTTTCCGCTGCATCGCAGAGGTGTTCAATGATCCGTGATTTTGACGCCAAACGGTAAAGGGTCATCTTTATGGATTTGACCGAATGATCATTGGCGCTCTCCTTTAAAAGCTGAATGAAAGGCTCGATCTGTTCATAAGGATAAAACAGCAGGATATCCTTCTTTCGGCACTGGATCGTTATTCTTTCGTTGGGATCAAGAGAAGCTGGGTATTGGGATTCAAAATTTTTATAGGTGATATTTCTTCTGGTGGTAAGGGGCAGCTCATCTCCCAGGTCAAAGGAATAATCGAGAAGCAGAGGAGACTTGCTTTTGTAAATTTGGGACTCCTTGATTTCAAGGCGGGTCACAAGATATTTCACAAGCTTCTTGTCTATGCTCCCTTGTACTTCAAGTCGGACCGGGGCAAGTCTCGAACGCTTTTTCAGGATCATTTTCATATGTGCCCTGAAATCTTCATCAAAATCAAAAGCCTCATCCTCAGGGCTTATGTCCGCATTTCTTGTTACCGAAATGATGCATTTATTGGACGCGGCATATTTGTCGAAAACCGAATCATAATAATGAAGTATGATCTTTTCCATCATGATATATCTGAAGCTGTTCCCGGGAAAAGTCAGAATTTTGGGAACGGAGTAAGGCACAGAGATTATTCCAACTGTCGATAACTTGTCACTTACCTTTAGATTGGCGATGATATATAGGGATTTATTCCACAAATGGGGGAAAGGATGCCTGGAGTCGATGATCTGGGGAGATAGAAGAGGCATCACATTTTTTTTGAAATAGCTGTCCATAAACTTCCTTTCACCAGGGAGGAGCTCTTCAATATTAAGATTATAGATGTCATATTCCCGAAGCTGAGCTTCAAGCTCAAAAAACGCCTTGTCTTTCTGAGCATAAAGAGGCCTGACCGCCTTATATACCGCATCAAGCTGTTCCTTCGGGGACAGTCCGGACTTGTTTTCGTAGGTTTCCTTTTTAATAAGCGAAAGGTCGTACAGGCTTCCAACTCGTATCATGAAGAATTCGTCTAAATTGCTGATAAAAATCGACAGAAACTTAAGCCGTTCAAGAAGGGGAACATTTGGATCTTCACCTTCTTCAAGGACTCTCTGGTTAAATTTGAGCCAGGAAAGTTCCCGATTCTGAGTATAGCTGATGTCGTATCCAAAATTTACTTTAACCATTGTTATCCCTCTCCTTAAGGACTTTGCTGTAGAGGTAGCCTTCACGGACGCCATTATTGCTGACGGTGATCGATTCACTGTTATAGTGTTTTGCTATTACATTCAGAATGATCATTCCTGGAATGATGGTATGGATCCTGTCAGGCACAACCTGAAGTATGGTTTCGATGGATTCTCTGGAATCGCTTGCCAGGAGCTTTAATATCTTCTTGATATTGCTGACTTTGATCTCTTTATTGTTGTCTGGAAGTTCGAATATGGAATTATTCAGTTTGCCGGCTGCTCGTATGGAGCCTCCCACACCGCAAACAATTTTGTATGGTTTAATTCCGATATTTTCAATGTTTTCCAATTCACTCATAATGACATCCTTCATTTTCTTGCGTTCCTTCTTATCCGGAAGGAGCTGGCTGACGCACCTATTGTAAAGACTCAAGGATCCTATGGGAATACTGAGAGCATGAAGGATCCGGCCGTTTTCAAATGCAACCAGTTCCGTGCTCCCACCGCCAATATCAACAAGAAGGCCGTCCGTGACATCCACAACCTTCGTGGCACCTACAAAGTCAAAAATCGCTTCCTCTTCGCCGGAAATCAGATCAACCTTGATGCCGGTTTTTTCTTCGATGGCAGCCAGAACATCTTCTGTATTGTCAATATTACGAAGAGATGCTGTGGCAAAGACAATGAGCTTGTCTATTTCAAAATTGCTTAAGAGGCTTTTGAATTCATTCAACACGCTACAGGCTTTTCTGATTCCTTTTTGAGTCAGGACTCCATTTTTTATATAACCGATGAGACCGGCATTGCTCTTGGTACCAAATAGCAGTTTTGGATCATTTCCCTCGCATTTATAGACATTAAGCCTGATAGTGTTTGATCCCATATCGACAAGTGCATAAATCATATTATTACCTCCTGTAGTTCAATATCGTTTCTTGAGACGCTGATCCTGTCAATTGATTTTGATTCCGATTCCTTTCTTGAAGGCATAAAGAGCAATGCCAAAAGTGACAATAACGAAGACCCCGGCCAGAATGCCGTGAACCACGATATTTTCCTCATAAACCCCCAGATAGGCATATCTGGTGAGATTGACCAACGGGTAGATGGGATTGATGAATCGAACCATCCCGAGGATCCCTGAAAGTTTTGATGCTTCAAAGAACACGCCTCCCAAATAGGTGAGGGGAGTAATGATCAGGGCGAAGATAAAGTTCATCTGTTCGAAACCCTCCAGGGCCAACCCGGAAATGAACCCTATGGATGAAAATATAAAAGAAGTGATACCCAGGGAAACAAAAAAGAAAACCGGACTTTGGATCCCTGTATGAACAAAGGGAATCGTTGCCAGATAAGTCAGGGTACCAATAAGGATCCCTCGTACGGTTCCTCCCAGAATGAAGGCTGAGGTTTTTTCCGCATCTGAAATTGGATAGCTGTTTAAATCCTGAAGGGTATTCATAAATTTTTGCTGGATTATGGAGGACGATGGATTTTGAAAAGCGGCCATCAATGCGCCCATGGTAGCCAGCCCCGGAACCAAAAACTGCAAATAGTTTATCCCGTCGATCCCTGCAGACCGGGTACTGAGTATGCCGGCAAATATTCCAAGGTAAAGTAAATTGGAGATCAAGGGTGCCAATACCGTTTGAACGGATACCTTTGTAAATCTGTGAATTTCTCTGAAAAACAATGTAAAGAAACCAATCCTGTTATAGAAAATATTCATCCTTTTTCACCTATTGCTGATCAGACTTAAGTAGATGTCTTCCAGCTTCTCTCTTTCTATCGTGATATCTGCAAAATGCATATTCTTTTGGGCAATCATCTGAATCGCGGTATTGATCTCATCTTTCTTGATGGTTAGATGAAGCTCATTTTTATGATGGACTTCCGGTCTGTAATCCATCAGGAAGCTGCAGTCTTCAAGCTTGATTTCTTTCTCGAAATAGATGGTGACCTGAAGTTCCTTCGAGAACTTTTCCATAAGCTGCTCTTTGGGTTCATCGGCAATGATTTCACCCTTATTGATCACTAAGATCCTGTCGCAGAGTCTTTCCGCTTCTTCAATATAATGGGTGGTCAGGATGATGGTCATTCCGGAATCATGAAGTTCGTTGAGAAAATCATAAATTGAATGACGCATTTCGATATCGACACCGGCAGTCGGCTCGTCCAGAATAAGGATTTTGGGCTTATGTACCAGCGCTTTTGCGATCAGCACTCTTCTTTTCATCCCCCCGGAAAGCTCTCTCAGCATGCTGTTCTTCTTTTCGGTAAGGGACAGAGTATCCAGCAAATAGTCAATATGTTCTTCATTGTCCTTGATGCCAAAATATCCTGACTGTTTTTTCAACACCTCATATAAAGGAAAGAAGGTATCAAATCCTGCCTCCTGAGGGACGATGCCTATGATTTTTTTCGTATCCAGTTCGTTGGTGTCCAGATCAAACCCACCAATGAATACTTTCCCGGAGGTCTTCTTTACGTTTCCAGAAAGGATGTTGATCAGGGTAGTCTTACCAGCGCCGTTTTGTCCCAGAAGTGCTGTGAATTCGCCCTCTTTAATCTCCAGTTCAATATTTTTTAAAGCGATCTTGCCATCTCTTTTGTAAGTTTTATTCAAGTTCTTTATTTCTATCATTTTTTCCTCCAATTATTCTTGTGCTAAGCATTCAGCTGCTTATTTATTTATTATACCCTGTGCAAGTTTGATTATAACATATTAGTTTTCTTAGAGGAGGTTTTGATGCTCATAATTGATGGGTAATATATAAAGAAGGCTACTCAAGCAATTTATCGGTCTGATCGAAGGGATCATCTGTTAGCAAAATGGATCAAATGCATAAGTAAAAAATTTAAAGTTTAAATCAACGATTAAGGTTGACGAACTGCCGGTTAAACCTTATACTAGTTTAGTATCTTATATGTAACAAAGGGGAGTAACCGACCGTCAATCTGGTTATTGTGACCGTCAATACGATGTCTCTGACGTCCGGGAGCAATCAAAATTTTGGGTAAGACCTTTGTCCGGCAAGTAAATTCTGGACAAGGTCTGCCTTTTTTTGTAGAATAGGAGGAAAAAAATGAAACATTATTTCGAACAAGCAGACGATGTTCTGCAGCATGAGGGTACTTCCGTATCCGGGCTGAGCACGTCTGAAGCCGCATTACGACTTAACGAGACAGGCAAAAACTGTTTGACTGCGTCAAAAAAGAAATCAGTCGCTGAAAAATTTCTTGCCCAAATGAAGGATCCAATGATCATTGTGCTAATCGTAGCCGCAATGGTATCCGGTGCCTTCGGAGAAATACCCGATATGGTCATCATTTTTATTGTTGTAATTGTTAATGGCATCCTTGGTGTCATTCAGGAAGGCAAGGCTGAGAAGGCTATTGAAGCCCTTCAGAAGATGTCCTCACCTTATTCCAAGGTAAGACGTGACAATCAGGTGGTTAAAATTAAATCGGAAGATATCGTCCCGGGAGATATTATTCTTCTTGAAGCCGGCGATGCCATTCCAGCGGATATGCGTCTGATTGAAACAGCCAGCATGAAGATCGAAGAATCCTCTCTTACTGGAGAATCCGTTCCCGTGGAAAAATATTCTAAGGTCATCCATAAAAATATAGACGAGATTCCACTTGGAGATCGGATAAATATGGCCTATACAGGCACCAGCGTCGTTTACGGCAGAGGTGAAGGTGTCGTAGTTGGCACCGGCATGGATACTGAAATGGGAAAAATCGCAGAAAGCATCAGTGGTGCGGTGGATGAGAAAACTCCTCTTCAACGCAAGCTTGGTGATCTGAGCAAAGTTCTAAGTATTGCTGTTATTGGAATCTGTATATTTATTTTTGGTTTCAGCGTATTCAAAAACGGAGGCTTTTCCGGAGGTCATGTGCTGGAAATGTTCATGACTGCCGTCAGCCTTGCTGTTGCGGCCATTCCTGAAGGTCTTATGACTGTTGTTACTGTTGTTCTTTCCATTGGCGTAACCAAGATGTCCAAACGAAACGCCATCATCAGAAAGCTGACGGCTGTTGAAACATTGGGAAGCACTCAGGTCATCTGTTCCGATAAAACCGGAACCCTTACACAAAACAAAATGACTGTAGTCGATACTTTCGGCGATAAAAATCTCCTTGCGGAATCCATGACTCTTTGCAATGATGTGCAGCTGGCGGAGGACGGCAGCATGCTTGGTGATCCTACTGAAATTGCACTGGTTGCCTATGCCCTTACGCAGAACAAAGACAAGAACCTGCTTGAGTCTCTTATGCCCAGAAAAGGCGAGGCGCCATTTGACTCAGACAGGAAGATGATGTCCACCGTTCATCAAACCAGCACCAATGGATATATCCAATATACAAAAGGCGCGCCTGATGAAGTTCTTAAAATCTGTACCTCCATACTCACCGAAAATGGAATAGAAACACTTACGGATGCCCATAAGGAAATGCTTCTTGCTGAAAATAAGCGAATGGCAGCTGAAGCCCTTCGCATATTGGGTTCTGCAACGAAAAACCATGCGGAATTGCCTGAGGATCTTTCACCTGAAGCACTGGAAACCGATATGGTGTTTATTGGACTGACCGGCATGATCGATCCTGTAAGACCTGAAGTAAAAGCTGCAATCGAGGAATGCCGCGAAGCGGGAATTCGGCCGGTAATGATTACCGGCGACCACAAGGATACGGCATTTGCAATCGCAAAAGAACTTGGCATCATCACAGATGTAAGCCAGGCCATCACCGGAGCCGACCTTTCCCTGATTCCTGATGACATATTTCAAAGGGATGTGGATAAATATTCTGTTTATGCCAGGGTTCAGCCTGAGCACAAAGTCAGAATCGTAACCGCCTGGAAGAAAAAAGGCAAGATCACGGCAATGACAGGAGACGGTGTCAATGACGCACCTTCCATTAAAACAGCCGATATTGGCGTTGGTATGGGAATCACCGGTACTGATGTAACAAAAAACGTTGCGGATATGGTTCTTGCGGATGATAATTTTGCAACCATCGTTCATGCCGTAGAAGAGGGCAGAAGAATCTATGAGAATATCCGAAAAGCAATTCAGTTTCTTCTTGCTTCAAACCTAAGTGAGGTAGTGGCACTTTTCGTAGCCACAATGTTCAATGTGGTTCTTTTTGCACCGATCCATATCCTGTGGATCAATTTAGTGACGGATACCATTCCTGCGGTAGCGCTTGGTATGGAAGAAGCGGAGGATGACAGCATGAAGAAGCCTCCAAGAAAGTCAGATGAAGGCGTTTTTGCTGACGGCCTGGGCTTTAGTGTCATTTATCAGGGAATCATCATTGCATTCCTCACCTTGGGAGCATTCTTTATCGGTAATCAGGAATCACACGTTATTGGGATGACCATGGCGTTTCTGACCATGAACATGTGCGAGATTTTCCATTCCATGAATATGCGATCCCTTAAGAAATCCATATTCACAGTCAAAAAGCAGAACATGTATCTTTGGGGCGGCATGGTGATTGCATTGATCCTTACCATGGGTGTGATTTATATCCCTGGACTCAACACGGTATTCAGGCTGACACCTCTGTCTTTCACTGATATACTGATTGGATTTGGACTCTCGATTTCAATTATCCCGATAGTGGAATTTGTCAAATTTGCACGGAGATATCAGTAACAAAAAACGTCTTTTCATAACTAATCAAAAAGCTAATCGTCTGAAGGGTAATGATCACCCTCCACCGATTAGCTTTTTTTAGAATTATTCTTATCACCAGATTTACCAATCCATCTTTTCGAGCTAAATTACAACTTCCTTTTCGGGTTCTTTCTTAACCATCATAAGGCCTGCTTCCTGAGATATATAAGCCAATACTGCACCGCATAGCAATGCAGCCACGGTAGCCTGCAAATCAAAATTGCTCCCAAAATATGCGGCAGCCCCAATGAATTGTCCGGGAATAAACTGGTATAAAGAAAAATTTCCAAACAGACACATAATAAATACAATGATCGTAACCGATACACTTAAACCAGTAGTGGCTCCTAATAAGGGCGAAATCAACTCGCTGAGTTTCAGAATGGCAAATCCCCAAATAGCTCCTGTCAGATTCGTAACAACTGTAAATTTCAAGGCTGATACTTTCCCTCCAATTGCATAAAATGTTGCCCATGACAAGAAACCGATCCATGGTATCAATCCAAATGTTATACAACCTGCAACCCACAACCCTGCCAATACCCCTACGCTTATTCCTAACGCTGTAAGTAATTTCATGTTAGCCTCCCTTTAAAATAATTTTCTGGTGAAATTATAAGTTCTGTCAGATATTATAAGCAAAAATCATGCCAAAGGAAGAATATCCACTTCTTGAAACAAGAGGCCTGGAGACATCGCTTCTACGCATCACAGTCAAGTAGATCCAATTTCACAGTCGCAAAAGCGTTCTCATATTGAGACATTAATTCTCAAATTGAGAACATCTTTTTAGAAATTACCATTTTATATTCTCTATGCTTGTAAATATGACTTTATGCTATAATAATCATAGATTGAATGTAATCGGTTAATTGAATTTATGGACTATAATTTTCTATTGAAAGAGGAATTGCATATGAGGATCGGTATTGGAATAGACACAGGAGGCACTTATACAGACGCTGTTTTATATGATTTTGATACAAAATCCATTTTATATTCGGCTAAAGCCTTAACGACGAAAGAAGATCTGTCCGTTGGTATCGGCATTGCCCTTGATGGGCTGCCTGCTGACACGCTTAAGAAAGCCGAGATCGTGTCACTGTCCACAACACTGGCTACAAATGCTTGTGTGGAAGAAAAAGGGGGGAGAGGGAAGCTGGTTTTCATTGGAGGGGATGAGGATGTTGTCCTGAGGACTGGGGAAGTGTACGGACTTCCTGATTCCAGTGAAATATTCTTTTTAGAAGGAGAGGTTGATCACCGGGGGGAGATTAAAAAAGAACCTGACTGGGAAGCCTTTATTGAAAACAGCAGGGATTGGATCCGTGATGCCGATGCCATAGCCGTAGTACAGCAGCTTGGTATCCGCAATTCCACCACTGAGCAAAAAGCCAAAGAATTGATCACAAGTGTGTATGGACTAAATACGATTTGCGGCTACGAACTTTTTTCCGACTTGAATTATGTAAAAAGAGGTGCCAGCACCCTATTAAATGCAAGGCTTATGCCTGTTATAAAGGGTTTTCTGGATGCCATAAAAATTGCCTTGAAACAAAGAAGCATCAGTGCTCCGGTTGTAATTGTCAGAAGTGATGGCAGCCTCATGAGTGAAAAATTTACAACCATTCGCCCGGTAGAAACCCTTCTATGCGGACCTGCAGCCAGTGTTATGGGTGGTATTGAACTTACCGGTGAGAAGAATTGCCTGATCATCGATATGGGTGGAACGACCACCGACATCGCCATTGTGAAGGATGCTGTACCTGTGAAAGCCAAGGACGGTGTAAAAATCGGAAAATGGCAGACCTTTGTAAAAGCCGTATACATCGACACCTTCGGTCTCGGGGGAGACAGTTCTGTAAATGTGAACAATTCCGCTGAGCTGATCCTTGGAACTTCCAGGGTCATTCCCTTATGCATTGCAGCCTCCAAATTCCCGGAAATAAAAACCAAACTTCGAAAACTTTACCGTTCTGGCTTAGTAACCCACGATCCCCTCCAGGAAT
>JAAXUP010000146.1 GCA_013335935.1 Eubacteriaceae bacterium
ATCTCCAGCTTTCTCTGTTTTCCGTAGGGAAGATTTTTCGCATAGGACTTGCTGTAGGCCTGCATGTCAAAGAGCTCCAATAGCTCCTGGACTTTCTCCCGGGCAAGCTTTTCTTCCGCCCAGAAGGAGGGCATTCTAAAGACCCCCTGGAGCAGACTGTAATTCATCTGATTGTGAAATGCGATCTTTACATTGTCTTCCACCGTAAGTTCTTTAAACAGGCGGATGTTCTGGAAAGTCCTTGCTGCGCCGTAAGCGACGATCTGCTCAGGTTTTTTCCCCACTGCGGATTTCCCGTCAATGGTTATGGTGCCGTTTGTCGGCAGGTATACCCCTGTCAGCATGTTGAAAACGGTGGTTTTCCCTGCGCCATTTGGTCCGATGAGTCCAACCAGTTCATGGCTGTCTATGGTGATATTAAAATTGTCCACAGCGGTAAGGCCGCCGAATTTTATGGTCAGATCTTTTACTTCTAAAAGTGCCATCAGGATTTTCCTCCTTTTGAATCTCCCTTGCCGATTCTGTTTCTAAAGAATCCCGGTTTACTTAAAAATCCATTAAGAGAAAATTCGGAGGTTCCGAAGATACCCTGAGGTCTGAATATCATCATCAGGATGAGGGCAAATGAATATATGAGCAGCCGAAAATCAGCAAATTGTCTTAAGAATTCAGGAAGTATGGTCAGAACGATTGCTGCAAAAATTGTTCCTGTAAGACTTCCCATTCCTCCAAGTACGACGATTACCACGATCTCTACCGATTTCATGAAATTGAAAGTACCGGGATCCAGGTATGCCAGGTAATGGGCAAATAAGCCTCCGCCGATTCCTGCAAAGAATGCGGAAATGGTAAAGCCGATAGCCTTATATTTTGTGGTGTCGATGCCCACTGCTTCCGCAGCGATTTCATCTTCTCTTATGGATAGGATCGCTCTCCCCTGTCTGGAGTGAGTCAAAGCAAAGAGGATGGTGATCACGATAACGGTTATCCAGTAGGAATTCGTAAAGTTAGCAATTTTTGGGATACCCGAAAGTCCCTGGGCTCCTCCTGTTATCTTCAGATTATTGATGACGACCCGGATGATTTCTCCAAAGCCCAAAGTAATGATGGAGAGGTAGTCTCCTCTGAGTCTAAGGGCAGGAAGACCGATGAGATATCCGATGATTCCTGCCAGCATTCCGCCGCCGATAAGGGATATAGACAGCTGAAGCACCGGAAATAACGCCATATCTCTCATGGCAATAGAAATCATCGCCGCGCCATAGGCGCCAACCGCCATGAAGCCTGCATGTCCAAGGGCAAGCTGTCCCAAAAATCCAACGGTGAGATTAAGACTGCTGGCTACGATGATATTGATACAAATGAATACCAGGAGCCCCTGATAATAATTGCTGATCACTTCCAGCTTCATCAGAATAGTCAGGAAAACAAATACCAATATCACAGTTATTAAATTGATCAAATAGACTTTTTTATTTTTATCAGTCAACGCTACACCTTCTCCCTGATATTCTTTCCTAATATGCCTGTAGGTTTGACGGATAATACAACGATGAGTATGCCGAAAACTATGGCATCCGACCAGCTGCCTGAGATGTAAGCCTTGGTAAGGGTCTCAACAAAACCCATGATAAATCCTCCGATCATTGCCCCTGGGATGATTCCAATTCCTCCAAGTACAGCTGCCACGAAGGCTTTAAGCCCCGGTAAAAGACCCAATGTGGGAAACACCTGGGTATAGGCAATTCCATAAAGGATTCCTCCCAATGCGGCAAGTGCGGAGCCGATGGCGAAGGTCAGGGAAATTGTCTGGTTGACGTTGATTCCCATGAGCATAGCGGCTTCCTTATCCTCCGATACTGCCCTCATGGCTTTTCCCGGTTTTGTTTTATTGATAAATACGGTGAGTAAGATCATGAATACAACCGATACTACAAAAGTAATGATGGTAATATTGCTGATCCTCAGACTTCCAAAAATTATGGGCTGATTTTCAATAATTGTGGGCATAACCTTGGGGTCTGCCTTAAAAACCACCAGGGCAAGATTCTGTAAAAACAAACTTACACCGATCGCTGTGATCAGTGCTGAAATTCTCGGAGCATTCCGAAGAGGTCTGTATGCTACACTTTCTATAAAAACGCCCATCAAGGCCGATAAAATCATCGATATGGCAAAAACTGCCCAAACAGGCATTCCTGCGGATGCTGCTATAAATGCAAAATAAGCCCCCATCATCATAACTTCACCATGGGCAAAGTTGATGAGCTTTATAATTCCATAAACCATTGTATATCCCAGTGCGATCACTGCGTAAATGCTTCCAACCTGAAGACCGTTTATTAACTGCTGAATCAGTACCAAGTGCTTTCCTCCTCCCTCGTACACGTAAAGTAAAGTATTATCAAGAGCAGCGTCTCCGACGCTTATTCTTGTAGAGCATGAAAGTTTGGTCTTCAGCTAGCTAAGACGAACTTTCCTACTCTAAAATGAAGATAGGAGAGAATGAACTCTCCTATTTCATTCAGTATTATATTATAACCTTCTGTTACTTAACAACTATTTTTTCTACAAGTTCGTGCTTTCCACCAACCAATTTGATGATGGCGATGTCTTTTTGTGCAGCGTCGCCTTCATCGTCAAATCTGATGTTTCCGGTTACGCCTTTATATTCAGTTGCCTGAAGTGCTTTTACGATGGAATCCGCATCAGTTGCGCCTGCTTTTTTGATGGCATCAGCCATTACATAAGCCGCATCATAGCCTAAAGCGCCGAGTGCATTTGGTTCCATATCATATTTTGCTTTGAAAGATTTTATGAAGTTTTGAACGGTTTCGTCAGGATCTGTTTTTGCAAAGTGGTTTACAAAATAGTAGCCTTCAACCTGTGTTGCGTAGTTGATTTCTACACTGTCCCAACCGTCAACGCCTACACAAACCTGTGTAAGGCCCATGCTTTTGATCTGGGTTGCGATTTTGCCGACTTTGTCATAATAGTCAGGCAGGAAGATGATGTCTGGGTTGCTGTCTTTGATCTGTGTAAGATAAGTGCTGTAGTCAGCATCAGAAGCTGTGTATCCGATGTAGTTTGTTGTTGTAAGGCCTGCATCGTCGAAGGATTTTTTGTAGGCTTCAGCCAATCCCTGTGAATAGGCATCTTCACTGTTGTAAAGGATCGCCACTGATTTTGCTTCCAACGTATCAATGGAGAATTTTGCAGCTGCTGCAGCCTGATAAGGATCAAGGAAGCATGCTCTGAAAATAGATGGTGCTCCTAAAGTCACTTCCGCGCTAGTTGCCGTCGGTGTGAGGATAGGCATGTTGTCCGCTTTTGCCAGTTCTTTGATGGCAAGAGTTTCGCCGGAAATCGTTCCGCCTATGATTGCCACTACTTTGTCCTGATCTTTCAGCCTGTTGTAGATGTTGACGGCTTCCGTCTTGTCACCTTTTGAGTCATAGGTGAAAAGTTTGATCTGTTTTCCGTCGATACCGCCTGCTTTGTTGATTTCCTCAACGGCAAGTGTTACGCTGTCTACGACAGCTTTTCCGTATGCCGCGATGGGTCCGGAAGTCGGTCCGAATACACCAATGTTGATGGTTTCGGCTTCATCCGTTTTGCTGGAACATCCTGCAAACGTGAAAATTGACGCAATAAGTACTAATACCAGTGCGCTTGCAATAAATCTTTTCTTCATTAAGTTTTTCCCCCTTGTGTACCTTTTTTTGAATCGAATTTAATAATTATCTTAATATAAATTATCAGAAAATTCAAGCATTTTCAAGTTTAAAGCTAAGATAAACGCTTTATTTATTTTGCCAGGTGAAAATGCCCCTCAAAAAGGCACGAAAAAGCCTGAGGTATATTCCTCAGGCTGCTGATTTGCTTCGAAAACATTATAATTGATTAATTAACCTCTTCCGCTTCTTTAACGATGCTTGCCATGATTTCTTTCACGGTGGTCATATGATCGACCTTGCCCACATTGCTGCCGCAAAATATCAGGCCGTTGTCAAGATCTCCGGTAACGGCTGCTATGAGTGCGT
>JAAXUP010000147.1 GCA_013335935.1 Eubacteriaceae bacterium
TTATCGATGCTGTCCACTTTTCCGTCCGGGACAATAACGTGATCAAAAAGCTTGCTGCATACGTTATTCTAGGCATTAACGAAGATGGGCTGAAAGAAGTGATCAGCCTTCAGATAGGACAGAATGAAAGCAGCAAATACTGGCTTGGAGTATTAAACGAATTAAAGAACCGGGGAGTACAGGATATCCTGATTCTCTGTGCAGATGGGTTGAGTGGAATGAAAGAGGCCGTAAATACAGCCTTCCCAGCGACGGAATATCAGCGCTGTATCGTTCATCAGGTTCGTAACACGCTCAAATATGTATCGGATAAGGATAAAAAGAAATTTGCTGCGGATCTGAAAACCATCTATCAGGCACCCTCAGAAGCCACTGCCCATGAACGTTTGCAGGAGATTACCGAAAAGTGGAATACTCTTTACCCAAATGCCATGAAAAGCTGGTCGGTCAATTGGGATGTTATCAGCCCGATTTTTAAGTTCTCTACTGATGTAAGAAAGGTTATTTATACAACCAACGCGATTGAAAGCCTGAACAGTACCTACCGCCGGTTAAACCGCGGACGAAGCGTATTTCCAAGCGATATCGCCTTATTAAAAGCTCTTTATCTGGCAACTTACGAAGCGACTAAAAAGTGGAGCCTGCCGATACGGAACTGGGGCAAGGTCTATGGCGAACTGTCAATCATGTTTGAAGGACGTTTATAATTTTTGATATGATAATAGATCCTTTTTAAAGGGGTCTTATTGACATACCCAAAAACATATCTTATATTAAAAGAGGCATGAATACTGGATATCCAAGCACTCATGTCTCAAAAATTATCATAGAAAGCTATTTTACAGAAATAATTTCACACTCTCATTCATGCAGACTTGTCTTTTTTCCTATTCATTGGATCTAAGTGTCTTTACTTTCTTTTCGAACTCTTCGTCAGTGATCTGTCCTTTAGCATAACTCTCTTTTAAGAGACTGATATAATAGTCGGTATTCTTAACCGCTGGATTTCCAGATACGATTCGTGCACTATTATTTTTAATTAAAATATAAATCACAGCTCCAATAAGAACTATTAATACAAAGCCCATAATCAAACCTCCCCATGGAAATGTTCCATTTCCAAATCCTCCGCAAAGGGTATTAAATCCATCGTAACTTTTGCCTGAGTAACCTCTGCCTGCAAAAAATCTATTCATCATCTGAATGACCTCCATATCTTTTCTTATACACAATATACCATTTGAATGTGTCATTATTGTGACAGGATATAAAATATTTAAAAATATTTTATTATATGAAAAAAAGACCAACGGCGATTCTCACTCTTGATCAAGTGAAAACCGCCGTATTTATAATCAATCAGATATTATCACACTTTTGCATGTTTGATGGTGAAGTTTTTGAAATCATGAACAATTGGGGCCAGATATTTGTCCTTCATGACTGCCAGATAAAAGATTCTTTCCCAACTTGGGCTTGTGATTTTCAGAACTTTTAGATTCATAAAATCAAGAATAGGCATATTGGGCCCTACAGCAATACCGAAATTCTTAGATACTAATCCGGCAATGACCTGATCTTCCTCTACTTCATAAGCAATGTTAGGCTGTGCACCGATTTGCTTGAATAAATCGTCAATAATAGGTCTTAGTCCGCTCTTTTTTGTAAACATTATTTGCGGATAGGGGATTGTCTCGATTAAATCGATGGAATCTTTTTTTGCCAGGGGGTGATCAAGGGGAACCATCATGACTAATTCTTGTCTGGCGATGGGGGTAAACTCTATCCCCTGTTCTTTTTCAATTTTAGAGCAAAACGCGATGTCGTATTTCTTTTCCTTCAGACCTTGAATGATATCGCTGGTCACTCCGGTATGGAAGTGAAAATCGATGGATTTCTTTGAATTTGCTTCCAAAAAATCCCGGATCATTTCCGGAACGAAATCCGTTCCTAATGTCCGTAAAAAAGCCAAATCAATCCTGCCTTCGCCGGTACTGACCATTTTCAGGGTCTTAACGCTTGCATCAAGAATCTCCAATGATTTTTCCACATCATCCAAAAAGATTTTTCCAAACTTCGTAAGAACGATGTTTCTGCCTTCTTTTTCAAAAAGAGAAACGCCTATTTCTTTTTCCAATAAGGAAATGGCATGGCTCAGACTTGGCTGTGTGATCATTAATTCTTCTGCAGCTTTTGTGTAATGTTCCAAATGTGCAAGAGTAACAAAATAACGCAAATGATATAAATTCATTTTGGAATCCTGCTTTCATAATTCATAGATTTATAAGAATAATTATAACATCAATCATACACAAAATCTATAGATTGTCAGGATAATATCAATTTGTTATTGCACAGTTCTATAACTATAATAAATTTATAACAATAAAATCAATTGATATAGAATGAACAGACAGACTATTTCAATTGATTCTCATAGCGGGTTAAAAATCTATAAATTCAGTGTAATTGAGAGGGGTTTACCATGAAAAAAGAAAAGATGGACCAGCGTCCGCCATTAACTATTAGTTCATTTACTTTAGGTACAGAGGTCACTTTTAAAGATCGGGTTCGATTTGCAAAAGAAGCAGGATTTGAAGGAATCGGATTGCGGGCAGAAAATTATCTCGATGCCAAAAATGCAGGGGTTACAGATGAAGAGATGCTTAAGATCCTTGATGAATTTGATATGAAAGTTACAGAAGTGGAATATATCACCATGTGGGGAAGACTTCAGGATCGGACGAAGGAGCAGCAGGAAAAAGAGCAGGTCATCTACCATATGGCTCGTTTATTCAATGTCAAGCATATCAATGTAGGTTTAATGGAAAAACTGACAGACGAGGAACTCGTTAGCGCATTGAATGAGCTGTGCGACCGGGCAGGTGAGTTGATCATTGGTCTTGAATTTATGCCTTACAGCGGCGTACCGGATCTGGAAACAGCATGGCGTGCAGTAAAAGCGTGCGATCGGGAAAATGCCATGCTGATTTGCGATACCTGGCACTGGACGAGAGCAAATCAGACATTTGACATGATCAAATCTGTGCCTGCAGAAAAAATTGTTTCGATTCAGGTTTGTGATGTCCAAAAGGTTCCATACCCTGCGGATATCCTCAGAAGCGAATCCATGCATGACCGTTTGTTCCCGGGAGAAGGTTTTGGGGACACAGAAGGGTTTGTGCGTATGCTGAAGGAGCACGGGGTGAAACCATTAGCCATTGGCGTTGAAACCATTTCTGATTCCAAGGTTGCAGCAGGAGTAGAGGTAGCAGCAAATGGTGCATTCAAAGCGGTTAAAAAAGTTTTAAAGAAAGCGTGGCCTGAAGCATTGCCGGAAGAAAGAGGTAACATATGAAATTTAAATCAATGTTTACACCAATTAACATAGGCTCCATGACGGTCCCCAATCGGTTTGTAGTTTCACCCATGGGTAACAACTACGCTAATACAGACGGCACAATGAGCGAAAGATCTTTGGCCTATTATCGTGAGCGGGCTCGTGGTGGTTTTGGACTGATCACTTTTGAAGCAACAGTTGTGGATCCCACGGCTAAAGGAGGTCCCCACAAACCATGCTTATTTGATGACAGCACAATTGCCAGTTTCAAACGCGTCATTGATGCCTGCCATGAGGAAGGTGCAAAAATTTCCATACAACTTCAGCATGCAGGACCTGAAGGAAATCCGGCAGTTACTGGATATTCTTTAAAGGCGGCATCCGCGATCCCTTCTGAGTTTGGGAGAAGTACACCGGAAGCCATGACTACGGAATCTATTTATAAGCTTATTGAACGTTATGGAGATGCTGCGGTACGTGCAAAGAAAGCAGGCGCTGATGCGGTTGAAATCCACTGCGCCCATGGATATCTGGTAAACACTTTCATCTCCCAAAGAACCAATAAGCGTGTAGATGAATTTGGAGGTTCATTTGAAAATAGAATGCGCCTGCCACGTCTTATTATTGAGAACATCCGGAAAAAAGCCGGATATGATCTTGCGATTCTCTGCAGAATAAATTGTAGTGATGAAGTTG
>JAAXUP010000066.1 GCA_013335935.1 Eubacteriaceae bacterium
GATATCGTGTTGAATGGCGGAAGCTTGAAGGAAGCAAGAGGCAACTATAAAGAGTTGGATGTAGCTTTAGAAAGCTGGGGACTGTATGAAGAGAATAAAACCGGCATATTCGATCTCAAAGGGTGAGTAAAAACTGACAGAGTATAGACAAAAATTATAATCTAAAAACCAAAATGAATAAGTCCGTATAATCGCGTCAGAATAAGATTTAATACTAAAAAGTTATTATATTTAGACAGATTATACGGAATTTTTAATGCTAAATGTAATCGATGTACAAATCTGATCACAAATTGGATTATTAATCACCATAAACTAATCCATATTAATATTTTCTAGCGCTGGAAAAGATATAAATGATTAAGGTATGGCGAAAATAATAAATGTTAGAAAATAAGAAGGAGAGCTTAAAATGGCTAAAGTTGTTAAAATTCTAGTTTGTTGTGGTACAGGAATCGCTACTTCGACAGTTGCAAATGATGCAATACAAAAAATGTGCAAGAGAAATAATATCGACTGCAATATCGTACAGGGGAAAGTAACCGAAATTCCATCAAAATTAGAAGGATTCAAACCTGATGTGATCATTTCTACTACACAAGTTGCTTGCAATACCAAAGGGGTTCCAGTATTAAGCGGTCTTCCTATACTAATGGGAAGAGGAATGGATAAGTTAGAAGCTGATTTTCTTAAAGCAATTAATTTCGAAGGTTAGAAAAAGTGAAATTTTGAATTTAGGAGGAAAAAGTAATGGATGCAGTATTAAATGTTATCAACTTTATATTAGGCCTTGGTGCTTCGGTCATGATGCCGATCATCATTTTATTGTTAGGTCTGGCATTGGGTCAAGGTTTTGTAAAATCATTTCGAGCAGGGTTACTGATTGGAGTTGGATTTATCGGCATTAATATGGTAATCGGTGTTATCTTTAACAGCCTTGGCCCTGTGACGCAAGCTTTTGTAGCAAGAACAGGGGCAACACTTGACCTGATGGATGTAGGTTGGCCTATTTCAGCAGCTTTAAGTTTTGGAACTCCAATTGTTCCAATTGTAATGCCATTGATCTTATTGTTTAATGTTTTGTTATTGGCCTTGAAATTGACAAAAACTGCAGATGTTGACATTTGGAATTACTGGCAAATACTATTTTGTGGTTCCATCGTATATTATTCTACAGGAGAAAACATGATTTGGGCGATTATTGCATCAATGATATGTACTGCAATTACATTGTTTCTGGCAGACAAAACCGCATATCAATTGGAAGAATTCTTTGGAATGCCTGGGGTATCATTGCCTCATGTTGGTACAGTAGGTTGGTATCCTGTTGCATGGTTATTTAACAAAATATTGGATAAGGTACCAGGAATCAATAAAGTAGAAATCGATCAGGAAATGATTCAAAGGAAATTCGGTTTTTTCGGAGAACCTTTGTTTATCGGTCTTGTGCTAGGGGCAATATTGTCAATTTTAGCTGGATATGACATTGGAAAGCTCTTAACGACAGCGATTACTTTAGGTGCGGTCATGCTGATCTTACCGAGAATGGTTTCCATTCTTATGGAAGGATTGATCCCTCTTTCTGAAGGAGCCAGCGAATTTCTTGCAAAAAAATTCCCAGGTCGAGAATTCTATATTGGTTTAGATACAGCAATCGTTATTGGTAACCCTGCCGTACTTACTACAGCAATAATCATGATTCCAATCACGGTAATAATCGCTATTCTTCTCCCAGGGAATAGAATGCTGCCTTTCACTGATTTGGTAATGCTTACTTTCATTCTATCATTTGTTGTATCTACTACAAATGGGAACATATTCAGATCAATCATTATTAGTCTATTTATTGTTCCTTTATGTTTGTGGATAGCAACAGACTTTGGTGTTCTCCAAACAGTAATGGGTCATGCAGTAGGTTTTGAGTTCCCAGAAGGAGCATCACAAATTTCGAGTCTTTATTCCGGAACACTACAAATTCCATGGTTAATTTGGAAAGCCATCAATATGATTGCTGGAGTTCCTATCGTTTAAAAAGACCTTATTAAAAATAAATGTAATGTTAGGAGATTTTATTATGATGGATGCAGTTGTTTTTTACGGACCTAATGACTATAAGTTTGAACAGACAGAAACTCCAAAATGTCCTGTGGACGGAGTTCTGCTGAAAATTATGGCAGTTGGATTATGTGGGTCCGATATTCGTACTTTTGAATTCGGACATCCAAAAGTCAAACCACCTGCTATAATTGGGCATGAAGTCGTCGGGATAATTGAAGAAGTTGGTGCAGAAGTTATGGGTCATTCAGTTGGTGACAGAGTTGCACTTAATCCAATCATCCCATGTGGTGAATGTTATTATTGCAAGCAAAATATGGGAAATCAATGCAAAAATCTTGTAGTGATTGGCTCTCAATTAGCAGGTGGGTATGCGCAATATGTAGTAGTTCCAAAAGTAGCGATAAAAAATGATTGTTTACATAAAATTAGTGATGATTTGAGTTTTGATTATGCACCATTGGCAGAAACTACGGCATCTGCTTATAGCACCCAGGAATATGTCAATGTTAAAAAAGGTGATGTCGTAGTGATTATCGGAGCCGGTCCTCTTGGCAATCTCCATGCTGATATTGCTAAAGCTAGAGGAGCAAGTAAAGTAATCATTTCTGAAATGAATGAATCAAGGCTCGAAATGGCAAAAAGATTTAAAAGCATCGATGTTTTTGTAAATCCCTCAAAAGAAGATCTGAAAGAGGTCGTTTTAAGAGAAACGAATGGATATGGAGCCGATGTAGTTATACCAGCATGTCCTGTAGGTGCTGCGCAAGAGCAGTCATTAGACCTGGTAAAAAGCAGAGGAAGAGTATTACTCTTCGGAGGGCTGCCAAAAGACAATCATCATATCAGACTGGACAGCAATCTGATCCATTATAAGGAGATTGCGATTTTTGGAGGTTATGCTTATAACCCGGATGCTTTTAAAATTGCTTTGGATATAATAACAGAAAACCGAATTCAATCGGATCAATTTGTAACTCATTTCTTGCCGCTTAAGGATTTATCAGAGGGTATAAGATTAATAAAATCAGGTGAAGCGATCAAGGTTGTTTTAAAACCGTGGCAATAAAATATTGATGCCACCGTAAGGTGGCATCTTTCTTAAAGAAAGATATGAAATGCACTTTAGCGGGAGGTTTTGACAATGGAACCGGAAATATACAACCAATCTTCTTCATTAACAGTAAGAGCAGCTTACTTATATTTCATTGAAAATTTGCCGCAAAATGAGATAGCATCTCAATTGAAAGTTTCTGTCCCGACAGTTTCAAGACTAATTTTACGTGCAAAAGAAGAAAAGATAGTTGAATTTGTAATAAAGAATCCTTATTTGGATAGTCTGGAATTGGAACAGAAATTAAAGAAAGTTTTTGATCTTAAAGATGTAGTCATTGCGTCAGAGTTATTGAAAAAAGGCACATCAAAGAAGTTGAGTGAAGCTGAACTTGATGAAGAAAAACGTCTTGTAGCCATCGAAGGTGCGAAATATGTACAAAGAATCATTACAAAGGATGACAAATTAGGAATAACATTTGGTAAAACCATGTATTATATGATTCATTATCTGAATCCCTGTAAAAAAATAAATGCTGAGTTTGTTACCTTACATGGGAGCATAGCTGAGCTTGATTATAAACTGGATGTTATATCGTTGGTACATCGAATGTCAATGGCTTTCGGAGGAGAAAGTAAAATCATAACATCTGAAGGTCTGGTCAGCACTAAAAGCCTGGCAGATTCGCTGAAAAATGAAAGGAACATTGAAAGTGTTCTAAAGAGTTTTGACAACGTTACAATTGCTGTCAGCGGTATTGGAGCGTTTTATCCAAAGAGAACTTCACTTTTATGCAAGCATGGATTTTTAAATAAAGAGGAAGTAGAAGAGCTAATACAGCAGGATGTAGTAGCAGATGTCGCATTAAGGTTCATTAATAGTGAAGGGGCTGAGTGTCAGACCGAGATAAAGGATCGAACGATTGGAATAAATTTTGATCAATTTGTGAAAATTCCCACCCGGATTGCTTTAGTTTCAGGTTTAAGTAAAAAAAATAGTTTGTTGGCAGCCCTAAAAGGGGGATTATTTGATGTTTTGATTACAGATTATAGTCTTGGTAAGGCAGTATTGGAATTATATGAATCTAAAAAGTAGGTGAAAGAATGAAGGTATATCAGTACAGTGAAAAACAAATCTATACAAAATTTTATATTGCTTTTGCAATAATGCTTTTCAGTTTCTTTCTTAGCTTCTTCCAGGTAGTTGTTTTAGGAGACAAACTAAATTGGCTGCATATATGCTTCCTTGTTTGTATTCCGGTTATTTTCTTTAAGGAATTTATTGCGTTGCATCACCCGACAAAAGTTACTGTTGATTCAGATGGAGTTAGATTTCAATTTTTTAAATTTTCACATTACTATCAATGGAATGAGATCAAATCTGTTTTGGTTAAAGGTCCAGGCAGAGGACTGAATGATACTGTAAGAATATTTATTAATGAACCTAAACTATTAAAAGGTAAATATTGGCTAAGTGCAAATGGAATAGATAATTATAAAGATTTTATAAATGATCTTAAAAATGCAAATAATTTAGTTAGATAACAATGTAAGGAGGAAAATAATGGAACGATTTGAGAATATTATGGATAAATTGTTGTTTGTCAGAGATATTGATGCTAACGACAATTTTGATGCCATAGAGAAAGTTTCAAAAATCCTTTATGAAAAAGGATATGTAAAAGAAAGTTTTATTCAGGCGATTCAAGACAGGGAGAAAATTTTTCCGACAGGTCTTCCAACCAGCGGATTTGGTGTTGCAATCCCTCATACAGATGCGGAGCACGTCATGAAATCTGCAGTAATCATCGCCGTCTTAAATAAACCAGTTAAATTTGTCATGATGGGCTCCAATGAAGAGTGGGTCGAAATTAAAATGTTATTTATGATGGCAATAGATAAACCCCATGGACAGCTTGAAATGTTGGCTTCGATAATTGCATTTATACAAAATGAGGAAATGTTGAAAAAAATAAATGAGTGCAGAAACGAAGATGATATTAAGCAATCAATGATGGCTTTTGCATAAAACAAATAAGATCAGCTAAATATGCTGGTCTTATTTGTTTTATGACAGGTAAGCATCATATGAGAAAAAAATTATTAATGAAAATATTATCAGTAAGCTGAAAGAATTTACTTTATTGAAAATAGAGAAAGATTGGAATAGTATGAGGGTAATAAATACATCAAAGTAGAGTATTGTTCTATAGAAGCTTGTAAAATTGAAAACAAGCAGATTTGAGGTGAGCTATGAATATTACAGACTTAAAACCAGGACAAAAAGGGACGATTTTCGATATTAATATGGATGATAAGAATAAGAAAAAGTTGATGGAACTGGGAGTAACTCCTGGAACTTCAGTGATTTTTGTAAGAAAGGCACCTCTTGGAGATCCCATAAATATTAAAGTTAGGGGATTTAATCTTGCGCTAAGAAAGGACCTGGCGACAAAAATTAAATTGGAGGGTATAAGATGAGAGAAATATCAGTTGAGCAATTTTGCAAAGATCTTGATCTTGAGGTAGTCTGCGATGGTGGAAACGAGTATATATATATCAATAACAGCGGCATAAATCGGCCGGGGTTACAATTGTATGGATTTTACAAACATTTTGATTCAGACAGGGTTCAGATGATTGGGAATGTAGAAATAAGTTATCTTAAAAATATGTCTTGGGAAGATCAAAGAAAAAGAGTGGAAAAATTTTTTGCCCATACTTTTCCTTGTTTGATTGTAGCATGGAATCTTGAGTTGGATGAAATGTTTTGCGAATACTCAAAAAAATATAAAATCACCGTATTTAAATCTAAATTAGAAACTTCAAAAATAACAAGCAAGGTGATGAATTATCTGGATGATTTTCTCGCACCAAGTATGCCTTTGCATGGACAGCTTGTGGAAGTTTTCGGAATAGGCATCCTAATCACTGGAGAAAGTGGAATTGGGAAAAGTGAGACTACTTTAGAATTGATTAAAAGTGGACATCGGTTAATTGCAGATGATGTTATAGAAGTCAAACGTGTTGGGGATGTTTTAATCGGAAGTGCACCTTTGCATTTAAAGCAATATATGGAGGTCAGAGGAATTGGAATTATCGATATTCGAACGCTCTATGGAATTGGAGCCGTGAAAGAAACATCGCAAATTGATTTGCTCATTGATCTCGAAAAATGGGACAATGACAAGTGTTACGACACTTTAGGTCTGGAAAATGAAGTTGCAGATTTATTAGGGGTATCTATTCCGAAATTACTAATACCGGTAAAAACAGGAAGAAATTTAGCAATAATTATTGAAGTAGCTGCAAGAAACCGAAGATTGAAAAACATGGGAATTTACTCAGCACGAGAATTTTTTGAGAAGATTCGAAATTTTGATGAAGGAGTTACCAAAAACCCTGATAGGAGCTGCAAATAAAATTATTATCGGGAATGAGGTAAATATTATGAAATTTGTGTTGATACTTTCGTTTGTTTGCATCATTTTATTAAATATAATTTAAATATCAATGGGATTATATTCCTGATTTTTTTGTTTTGCTCTACGCTGGGCGATTTGTATATACCTGAGAATTTGAATTAATTAATATTATTTCGCCTCTCAAAAATCGGCATGATGGTATGATTTTCACACATTCTTTATGATAAAATGCACAATTGTTTGTTCATGGTATCGTAAGTACGTTGATAGTTCCTTTTAAAAATGTTATTATAAATTTAGACAAAATAGCAATTTGAGATAAGGACAATATCGAAGGTATATTTATCATGCATTTAAGCGAGGGGTATGATCATGGAACCGGAAATATACAACCAATCATCTTCATTGACAGTTCGAGCAGCGTACTTATATTATATTGAAGACCTGCCGCAGAGTGAAATAGCTTCAATCCTTAAAGTATCAGTTCCAACCGTTTCAAGACTTATCATGCATGCAAAAGAAGAAAAAATTATAGAATTTGTAATCAAGAATCCTTATTTGGATAGCTTGGAATTGGAGCAGAAATTAAAGAAAACCTTTAATCTAAAGGATGTGGTCATCGCATCTGACCTGGCAAATCAAAGAATTCCAAATGTAAAAAAATCATCCAAAAGGATAAGTGAGGCAGAAATTGATGAAGAGAAGCGCCTGGTCGCAATAGAAGGTGCGAAGTATGTTCAAAGAATCATCTCAAAGGATGATAAATTAGGAATCACCTTCGGTAAAACAATGTACTATATGATCCATTATTTGAACCCTTGTAAAAAAATAAAAGCGAAGTTCATTACGCTGCATGGAAGCATTGCAGCAGTCGACTATAAACTAGATGTGATTTCTTTAGTACACCGAATGTCTATGGCGTTCGGTGGAGAGAGTAAAATCATTACAACTGAAGGATTAGTTAGCAATAAGGAATTGGCTGATGCATTGAAAAAAGAAAAAAATATTGAAATGGTATTAAAGAGCTACGATAAAGTTACAATAGCGGTTAGCGGTGTTGGTTCGTTCTGTGAGCGGAGGACTTCACTTCTATGCAAAAATGACTTCTTAAATAAGGAAGAAATAGCAACTCTTGTTAAGGAGGATGTGGTAGCTGATGTCGCATTAAGCTTTATTAACTCAAAAGGTGAAGAACATCACACAGAGATCAATGATAGAACCATTGGAATCAAGTTCGATCAGTTCATGAAAATTCCTACAAGGATAGGAATGGTTTCGGGAGTAAATAAAACACAAAGTTTATTGGCGTGTCTAAAAGGCGGTTTGTTTAATGTATTGATTGCTGACTATAATCTTGGTAAAGCTGTCTTAGAGTTACATGAAGCTGAAAACCAGGTGGGGTAATTTGTACTAACATGTAAATATCTTTTCATACTGAATTTAATAAAATGAGAGAATAAAGATCAGTCAATTGTACTGGTCTTTTCTTATTTTCTTTTTAGATCACTCCTGCTGAGCAAATCCCCGATATTTAAAAATATTGTGCTATTTCTCAGTTGTTTCGTTGAATTTCTCATAAGATGGTGATATTATAAATATAAACAAATTCTCAATTTACGAGCAATTTCTCGAAGGCGGTGATAATAAGTTGAAAGAGGAACAAAGACGGCAACTGGTGAAGATTGCTAAATACTATTACAACGACGGACTCACCCAGGAAGACATCGCAGAAAGGCTTTCCCTGTCCCGACAAAAAATCGGCAGGCTAATGCAAAAGCTTATTCCTGAAGGCATCATCAGCATCTCCATAGACGACAAATACGACAGCTACCTCGACCTTGAACAAGGCCTGGAGAAAAAATTCGGGTTAAAGGAAGTGGAGGTCGTAACCACTCAAGAAAACAATCACCTTACTCTCAACGCCCTGGGAATAGCAGGAGCACAGTATCTCGACAGGGTTTTAAAGCCAAAAAGCATCCTGGGCATCGCCTGGGGACGAACCCTCGCTTACGTATCTCACCACATAATCAAGGAAAGAAAAAATCTGGATCTGTCAGTTGTGCAACTCGCAGGAGGCGTATTATCCTACGAACACTTCTTCGAAGGAGAAGTCATCAAACAGCTTGCAAGACAGTCCGGAGAAATCACTCGGGACATTTCACTCAAACTTGGGGCAAGACCCTATCTCATGCACAATCCATTAATAGTAGACAACGCGCAGACCAAAAAAATACTCATGAAGGAATCTTCAGTCAGCAGCGTTTTCAGTATGGCGGAAAAATGCGATATCGCAATGATCAGTATCGCAAGCCTTGGCAAATCCGTAACGCCCTTCAGAGAAGGCATCCTTGGAGACCAGGAGCTTAAGCACCTAACTGAAAAAAGAGCAGTGGGCAATTTCCTTTTCAGGTATTTTGACATAGATGGAAACATTATTGACGCCCCGTTTTACGACAGGCTCATGTGTCCGGAAATGGATGTCATGAAGAAAATCCCCATAAAGGTGTGCGTGTCTGGCACAAGGGAAAAAATCAACGCGATTTACGGCGGTATTAAGGGCGGACTGGTTGATGTGCTGATCACAGATTCCGAAACAGCCCGGGCATTACTTAAAAAATAAGGTTAATAATTCAAGGAGGTAATAAAATGACTTTAGCAAAAGAAACACTGGTTGAAATGTATTTAAGAATGAATCACGCAAGATTATTTGAAGAAAAGGTTGCATGGTTTTTCTCCAGAGGTATGGTTCACGGAACGACTCACCTTTCTGTAGGAGAAGAAGCTTCAGGGGTAGCATCATGTATGGCGCTTGAAGAGGGTGACCTGGTATCTCTGACACATAGAGGACATTCACAGGCTGTAGGATTCGGTCTCGACATAAATAGAATGATGGCTGAGCTTCTTGGAAAAGAAACAGGCTATTGCAAAGGAAAAGGCGGATCCATGCATATCGCCGATATTGAAAGCGGAAACCTTGGGGCAAACGGAATCGTAGGCGGAGGCTTCTGTATTTCAGCGGGAGCAGCATTGACTCAGCAGTACAAAAAAACAGGTAAAGTCGTTCTTTGTTTCGCAGGGGACGGTGCAACAAACGAAGGTTCTTTCCATGAAGCCTTAAACCTCGCTTCAATCTGGAAACTTCCTGTAATTTTCTTTATTGAGAATAACCTTTACGCAATGTCTACACCAATCGAAAAACACATGAACATCCAGGATATCGCCGACAGAGCAAAATCTTATGGAATCCCTGGAATCGTTGTTGATGGAAATGATCCATTAGAAATCTACGAAACGGTAGCAAAAGCCGCTCAGGAAGTTAGAAAAGGCAAAGGGCCAGTACTTATCGAAAGCAAAACGTACAGATGGTTGGGACATTCCAAATCAGATGCTCAGGCTTACCGAACAAAAGAAGAACTTGCTGAATGGAAACTGAAAGATCCGATTAAAAGACTTCGAAATTTCATGATCGATAATAAGATGATGACAGCAGAAGAAATGGACAAATTAGAAGAGCAGGCAAAACAAAACATTGAGGCCGCAGTCAAATTCGCAAGCGATAGTCCTGAACCACCGATCGAATCAGTTCTTGAAGATGTTTACGCTTAAACCATAGAAGGATAAGGAGGGTATAAATAATGGAAATGAAAGAAATGACATATAAAGATGCCATAAAACTGGCGATGAGTGAAGAAATGAGAAAAGATGAAAATATCATATTTATCGGAGAAGACATCGGTCTTTACGGAGGAGCCTTTGGGGTATCCGTTGGGATGTTCGAAGAATTCGGTGAAGAGCGAGTAAGAGATACACCGATTTCGGAAGCGGTAATCGCAGGAGCGGCAGCAGGTGCTGCAGCAACTGGACTTCGACCCATCTGTGAAATGATGTTCGGAGACTTTATCACCATCGCAATGGACAACCTGGTTAATCAGGCTGCAAAAATGAGATACATGTTCGGAGGAAAAGCAAAGGTTCCAATGACCATGAGACTTCCTTTCGGTTCAGGAACAGGCGCTGCTGCTCAGCATACCCAAAGTCTTGAAGCATGGCTTTGTCACGTACCGGGACTTAAAGTAGTATCCGCATCAACTCCTGCGGAAGCAAAAGGTTTACTGAAAGCCGCAATAAGAGATGACAACCCAGTATGTTTTATCGAGCACAAACTTCTTTACAAAATGAAAGGCGAAGTGCCGGTTGATGACGAATATATCGTTCCATTAGGCGTTTCAGACGTTAAAAGAGAAGGAACGGATGTTACCATCGTTTCCTACGGAACCATGCTTTACAGAGTGCTTGAAGCCGCTGAAGCGGTTGCTAAAGAAGGCATCAGTGTAGAAGTCATTGACCCAAGAACGCTTTACCCAATGGATACGGCTACTATTATCGAATCTGTCAAAAAAACCGGAAGAGCCATCGTCGTTCATGAAGCTTGTAAAACAGGTGGTCTTGGCGGAGAAATCGCAGCGGCGATCTCTGAAAGCGAAGCTTTTGATTTTCTTGACGCTCCTGTACTAAGATTAGGCGGACTGGATACGCCGATCCCTTACAACAGAAACCTTGAAGCTGCTGCGATCCCAACCGTAGACAAGATCAAAGACGCGATTTATAAAGTGATGAATAGGTAAATATCTTGGTGGTTAGGTGACTAGGTG
>JAAXUP010000264.1 GCA_013335935.1 Eubacteriaceae bacterium
TTTGGGTGATTAGGTGATTAGCAGTTAGCGAAAAACAAAAATAAAACGCTTATTTGCATAAATCTGGCATACTTAGGACTTAGGACTAACAGGGTGGTTGGCGAGTAAAAATGTACAATGTAAAGTGTACATTTTACAATGATCGTTCATTTTAGAAAATACGGATCATAGGCATCCAGATTGTAGATCTTTTTCTAAAATGTTTTTGTTTACAAAAACCACAACAATTGTACATCGTAAATTATAAATCGTAAATTTGAAAACAGGGGGTTCATTTAGACTAGCGACTAGCGACTAGAGACTAGCCGCTAACTCCTCTGGGTGTGATCAGGTAATCGGACCTCATTCTTGACGGATTTGTCTTGAGGAAATACAGATCAGTAGACAAAATATCCATATTCAGGGAAATTTTGTTCAGCTCATCCAAGTCATGGATCTTCGAGATGTTTGTGATCACGGGGCATTGGCTTTCAGCCTTTATCCTTCTGATCAGTTCCTTACCTTTATCATTAAAAGAAAGTATTCTAATATAGGGCTGGTAATCCTTGTTCATAAAAAAAAGCTTATGCTTTAACTTAGTATTGTTCATAAGCAGATTGCAAAGGATCCTCCTGATTCTGGTTGCGGTGTACCTTTTTGCCGCAGAATTATGGATCAGGGATTCCATGGAGCTGCTGTTTCTAGCTGCTGAAAGAATCCTGTTCTCCAATCCTTCTGATATGTCGGGCAAATGCCTTAATTCCTCAGGGTCGGCTTTTAAAAGCTGTGCTGTCAGGATCTCATAATATTGATCAAGATCATTGAAACGATTATCCTTCGTATATTCATTTATCTCCTGATAAGTGGTTTCAGGAACAAGTGATTTCAACTCACTGGAATAATTTTTTTCGTTCCGTATCAAATTTCGTATATAGGTAGCTCCTGCAATGCCTTCTACAGTAACGTTGCTGTGATAACCTGCTTTTGACCTTTTTACAATAACAGGAACAATGTCGGAATCCAGTCTCTTTAGCCATTTAAGATATTCCACGGCGAGTATGATATTGGGATTATTAATAATATCTTCGTTTTTGATGAAAACCTGAAGTGCTTTCTGTCTGGCCATGGGAAAAGAAAGTCCCTCCTTGAGAAAGCTTTTTAGCTTAATTTTAAACTCTTCTGTTTCCTCTGCAAGGAGATCTGAGATCGACAACAGGTCATGAAGATTTTCATGTTCGCTGCCAAAGGCGATGGTGTCGATGATATTAAGCCTGTTAAGAATGTTCACACTTCCGTATGCGAAAATCTCTGCGCTTTGGCAGCAGTAAACATAAGGGAGTTCAATGACAAGATCTATTCCGTTTTTAACCGCAGTCCTGGCCCTTGTCCATTTATCCATCAGTGCAGGTTCCCCGCGTTGGAGAAAGTTGCCGCTCATCACAGCAATGCTGTGGGTAGCTCCGGTCAATTCTATGGATTTTTTTAAATGGTACAGATGACCATTGTGAAACGGATTATATTCAGCGACTATTCCAAGCACTTTCATTGTTTTCACCTCGTAAATACAGTTTACTTGAAAACAACTATTTATGATAGAGCAAAAAT
>JAAXUP010000012.1:0-13719 GCA_013335935.1 Eubacteriaceae bacterium
ATATATTCAGAAAGGTGATTTGCATGCTTTTGCCCATTATGGGACTGGCCATAGGTCTTTTCCTTGGTTTTATTTTACCTGTCGATCTTCCTTCATCCTATTCCGCATACATGTCAATAGCGCTTCTGGCAGCATTGGATTCGGTTTTTGGTGGAATAAGAGCTGATATGGAGGAAAAATTTGATGCCAATATATTCATTTCCGGCTTCTTTGGAAATATTTTAATTGCGACGTTCTTAGCGTACTTTGGTGACAGGCTGGGAATTCCCTTGTACTATGCGGCTATATTTACATTCGGCACACGATTATTCAATAATTTTGCTTTAATCAGACGAATGTTTTTAAATAAGTTAGAACAAAAGTATCACAAACAATAGTATAATAAAAACATAATATTTCTTGAGGGGGTATAAATTTGCTTCAATTTGATATGGAAATAGAACAATTTGCTGCAATAAAAGTAATAGGCGTAGGCGGCGGTGGCAATAATGCAGTCAACAGAATGATCGAGTCCGGTCTTCAGGGTGTCAGCTTTGCTGTTGTCAATACCGATAACCAGGCACTTTCACTGTCTTTGGCACAGGAAAGGATTCAGATAGGGAGTAAAACCACATCTGGGCTTGGAGCAGGTGCGAATCCTGAGATAGGAATGAAATCCGCTGAAGAGAGCGAAGATATTTTAAGGGAATCCATTAAAGGATCTGATCTTATATTTGTAACAGCTGGCATGGGTGGGGGTACAGGAACAGGCGCGGCACCCATTGTAGCGAGAATTGCAAAAGAAATGGGCGTACTTACCGTTGGCGTCGTTACAAAACCTTTTTCTTTTGAAGGAAAAGTGAGAATGAACAACGCGGAATTAGGCATTAAACTGCTGAGTGAAAACGTTGATGCACTTGTCACCATCCCAAATGACAGGCTATTACAGCTTGCGGATAAGACAACTTCCTTAAGAGACGCTTTTAAAATGGCGGATAATGTTTTACTTCAAGGAGTCAGGGGAATATCAGACTTGATCGCGATTCCGGGACTTGTCAGTCTTGACTTTGCAGACGTAAAAACGATCATGAAAGATACAGGTCTGGCGCATATGGGCGTTGGTGTAGCTTCCGGTGAAAACAAAGCCGTGGATGCTGCTAGACAAGCGATACACAGTCCTCTTCTGGAGACTCAAATTGATGGGGCAACAGGAGTTCTTCTTAACATCACCGGAGGACCTAATCTTACATTGTTTGAAGTTGATCAGGCTGCAGAAATTGCAAGGGAAGCTGCCGATCCAGATGCTAATGTGATCTTCGGTGCTGCCATCGATGAAAATATGGAAGACGAAATTAAGATCACCGTTATTGCTACAGGGTTTACCAATAGAAGCACACCTGTTCACAATCCTAAACCAGCAGCAGCTTCAACGACTTCAGCAAGCCATACGGAACAATTCGATATCCCGGTTTTTTTAAAAAGACGTTAAAAAATATTCTAAAAAGATAATATAAAAAAAGGATCTGGACACAGGTCCTTTTTGAGATTCCAAAGATGGGTAGCAGATGGGAAATAACTGTTAATATCGATATAGACAAGCAAAATTTGATAATGTATAATTGATTTATGTTTTGTAAGGAGGAGATAGTTTGAAATGTCCATTCTGCAGTCATCTGGAAAGTAAGGTGGTTGACTCCAGACCTACTGAAGACGGTAACGTGATCAGAAGGCGAAGAGAATGCTTTCACTGTGCAAAAAGATTTACTACTTATGAGAAAATTGAAGACATTCCACTTATGGTGATCAAGAAGGGTGGACAGAGAGAACAATTTGACCGAAGTAAAATTATGAACGGAATAATTAAAGCTTGCGAGAAAAGACCTATCTCTATCAAACAAATTGAAGATATCGTTGACGATATCGAAAAAGATGTCTATCAAACCCTTGAAAGGGAGGTTTCCTCCAACTTTATCGGTGAGAAGATCATGGATAATCTGAAAATAACAGACGAAGTCGCATACGTCAGATTTGCTTCTGTATACAGACAGTTTAAAGACCTGAATACATTTATGAAGGAATTGAATAAATTGCTCGAAGAAAATAACCCTGTGTAAAACAGGGTGATTTTTATGTGATAGTAAAGTTCGACTAGCTCGCTGAGGTCCAAACTTTACTATCACACGAGAATAACGCGTAGTGGATGTTGTTCTCGTAGATAGTAAAGTTCGACTAGGAGGAAAGTTATGTACGAAGAAAAAACGATAGAAACCAAAGAGATTTTTAGGGGCAAGGTAATTGATCTAAAGGTTGATACAGTTACGCTGCCTAATGGACACCATACCCAACGAGAATTAATATCTCACTCTGGGGGATGCGCCGTTGTTGTGAACCATAAAGGAGACATTGTTTTTGTAAGGCAATATAGAAAGTCCATTGAAACCCATCTCCTTGAACTGCCGGCTGGTAAGCTTGACCCGAATGAAGACATTGCCACATGTGCCCTTAGAGAACTCCAGGAGGAAACCGGTCTAATAGCCGAGAATATGGTAAAAATAGGGCTGATGTATCCCACGCCGGGCTATTCTAATGAAGTAATCCATCTTTATTATGCAGATAAGCTTAGAGAAGGGACAGTCAATCGGGATGAAGATGAATTCATGGATGTGATCAGGATCCCTGTCAATAAGATTTCAGAGATGATAGCGAAGGGCGAAATCATCGATGGAAAGACCCTGACTGCTTTATTATTATGCCGGAAAGAGCTTAAGCTGTAAGATAGCTGGGTATAATTACAAGGTGGTTGGGTGGTTGGCGAAGTGTAAAAACAAATGCGTTGAAGCGTTAAAGTGTTGAAATGTTGAAGTGTATAAAACTGGCATGCTTAGGACTTACGACTTACGACTTATTTGGTGGTTGGCGAAGTGCAAAGGCATATGCGTTGAAGTGTTGAAGTGCAAAACGTTGAAGCGTATAAAACTGGCATACTTAGGACTTATGACTTGCGACTTAGGACTTATTTGGTGGTTGGCGAAGTGCAAAGGGCGTTTAAATGCATAAGTGTTGAAATGTTGAAGTGCTTAAATCTGGCATACTTACGACTTACTACTTATGACTTATAACTTATAAGGGGGTTCTGATTATGGTTGAACGAGTAATCTGGCTGGTAATTGACAGTGTGGGCATAGGTGAAATGCCTGATGCCAGGGCTTACAGTGATGAAGGAAGCAACACCCTGGAGAATATCTATAACGAAGCAGAGAATTTCTCTCTTCCGATCATGGAAATGCTGGGTCTTGGAAATATCAAGGGCGTCACTGCCATTCCCAAAGCTGAAAAACCTCTTGCTGCCTATGGAAAGGCAATGGAGGCTTCTCCAGGAAAGGACACCACTACCGGACACTGGGAAATGGCAGGGATAATACTGGAAAATCCTTTTCCCCTGTTTCCAAAAGGCTTCCCGGAAGATTTTATCCATGAATATGAGAAGGTTATCGGCAGAAAAGTACTTGGAAATTACGCATCATCCGGCACTGAAATAATCAATGTTTTGGGAGACGAGCATGTAAGGACAGGGAAACCAATTGTATATACTTCAGGGGACAGCGTATTTCAGATTGCAGCCCATGAAGATGTGATTCCACTTGAAGAACTATATCATATGTGCAGCGAAGCCAGGAAGATGCTTATGGGAGATCTGGCAGTTGGCAGGGTGATCGCCAGACCGTTTGCCGGAAACGGAAACGGAAACTACAGGAGGACTTCAAACCGGCACGATTATTCTTTATTTCCTTTCCATGACACCGTGCTCAATAAGGTGGAAAAAGCAGGGCTGAAGGTTTTTGGCGTGGGCAAGATCAAGGATATTTTTGCCGGAAGCGGTGTGTCAGAAAACAAACCCATGAAAAGCAACGACCATGGTATGGATTTAACAATGGAGTTTATGGACAGTGAGCCAAAAGGGCTTATTTATACCAATCTTGTGGATTTTGATATGTTATACGGACACAGAAACGATATCATTGGATACAGCGATGCGCTGAAAAGTTTTGACAACAAATTAGGTGTGCTGATCTCAAAAATGAATAAGAATGACGTGCTGATCATTAACGCCGACCATGGTTGTGACCCGACGACGAAAAGCACAGACCACTCCCGTGAATATGTACCTTTACTGGTCTATGGTGAAGAAATAAGGTGCGTGGATCTGGGCGTCAGAACAACTTTCGCCGATATTGGACAAACGGTAGCCGACCTTTTGAATACCGAACCCATTAAAAATGGAGTAAGTTTTGCAAAGGATATCCTCAAATAACGAATAATGATAGGGGCTGTTTAAATACAGCCTTTTTTTGCGTCAAAAATGCAGTTCTTATGTTATAATAAAATATTAGATTATATAATAACACAGTAAATGGAGGAATATATTTTGAGCAGTAATTTTATATTTTCAAAGCACGATACAATAGAGCTGGCAAATAAATACGGAACACCCTTATATGTAATCAGTGAAGATATCATCAAAGAAAATGCAGAAAGACTTCTGAGCGCATTTAAAAAATGCAAAGTGGATTTTGAAATCAATTATGCGGGAAAAGCATTTTTAAATATCGCCATGTGCAGGATCATTGACAAGCTGGGGCTTTCTCTGGATGTGGTTTCAGGGGGGGAGCTATATACAGCAAAGAAATCAGGATTCCCCATGGGGAGAATCTGCTTTCATGGAAGCAATAAATCGATTGAAGAGATCAAGATGGCGTTTGAATTTAAAGTGGGAAAAATCGTTGCGGATTCAGAGTATGAGTTGGGACTGCTGAATCGAATCGCTGAAGAGATGGGTGTTACTCCCAAGGTTATGGTCAGAGTTTCTCCGGGAATAGAAGCCCATACCCATGAATACGTCCAGACCGGAAGGGTGGATTCAAAGTTTGGGATTCCCCTAAAACTTGTTGTTAAAATACTTTCGCAAAAAGGGATCTACAAAAATTTGAATATCTGCGGACTTCATTGTCATATCGGTTCTCAGATCTTTGATGAAAAACCCTTTATCATTGCAGCTGACACCATGCTTAAACTGATCAGAGACCTTAAAACTGAGGGGGTAGGGATCACAGAACTTAACCTTGGAGGGGGATTCGGCATTCCGTACCTAAAGGACGACTCGGTTTTCGAGATTGATGTCTACCTCAAAAAACTGGTTAAATTTACAGGAGATAAGTGCAAGGAATATGGCATTGATTTTCCAAAGCTTTTAATCGAGCCAGGCAGATATATCATTGGAACGGCTGGAATCACATTGTATGAAATCGGCACTGTCAAGGAAGTTCCCCATACAAGAAAATATGTCAGCATTGACGGCGGCATGGCGGATAATCCAAGACCAGCGCTTTATGATGCATTGCATCATGCAGTGATCGCCAATAAAATGGACTCTTCCTTTGATGATGAAGAGTTGGTTACAGTAAGCGGCAGGTGCTGTGAGACGGACACCCTTATTTCCGATGTGCTCCTGCCAAATCCAGCAGCAGGAGATATCCTGGCGGTACTGAATACAGGAGCATACAATTATTCCATGTCAAGCAATTACAACAGGCTGCCAAAACCAGCCGTGGTTCTGTTGAACGGGAAACATGACGAAATCATTGTGGAGAGGGAAACTTATGAAGATATCGTATCCAAGGACAGGATCCCTTCCTGGTATAGATAATGACTGAAATAATGGATAATATCTACCAGATCATTTATATACTCCCAGCCCTCCTGATCTCAATAACCTTTCATGAACTGGCACACGGATATACGGCCTACAAGCTTGGGGATCCAACCGCGAAGGATATGGGAAGACTTACCTTGAATCCATTAAAGCATATTGACCCTGCGGGATTTTTAATGCTTGTGCTGTTCAAATTTGGATGGGCGAAACCTGTACCTTTTAATCCAAATTACTTTAAAAACCGCAGACAGGGGACTTTACTGGTTTCCCTTGCCGGACCAATTGCAAACGTGATTATTGCCATTATTGCAATTATTGCGGTATTCATATTTAAAGATTTTGGCTTGAACTTTTTCTCCATGCTGATTCAGTTTAATATTTTCTTCGCCATATTCAATCTGCTGCCCTTACCTCCACTGGATGGATCGAAAATTCTTGCCAGTTTGCTGCCAGAAAAGATTGAGGCGTATTTCTATGAATATGAAAAGTATGGATATGTTGTCCTGCTGATTCTGGCTTTCACGGGATGGATAAGTAAAATAGTCATTCCTTTATATAGCATTGTGATAGATAGTCTCATTAATTTTGTTCAGATATTTTTCTGAAACGGGGAGTTGAAGTTATGAATTATGAAATACAGCTGGATGAATTTC
Source organism: Eubacteriaceae bacterium (assembly GCA_013335935.1). Taxonomy (GTDB): domain Bacteria; phylum Bacillota; class Clostridia; order Eubacteriales; family Alkalibacteraceae; genus JAAXUP01. The sequence continues at coordinate 6,343 of JAAXUP010000012.1, forward strand.
AAGGACCTTTTGACCTTCTTCTGCATTTGATCAACAAAAATGAGATCGATATTTTTGACATCCCCATATCTTCAATAACATCCCAGTATATGGAATACATCAATAGCATGAAAGACAGAAATCTTGAGATGACAAGTGAATTCATTCTCATGGCATCCAGACTGATCGAGATCAAATCAAAAATGCTGCTTCCAGTTGAGGAAAACGATGAAGGCGAGGAAGTTGATCCCAGAGAAGAACTCGCTCAAAAATTGTATGAATACAAAATATTCAAAGAAATAAGCATGTACATAAAAGGCAAGGAAAGACTCTATCTGCACACCGTTTTTAAAGATCCGGAGTACATTCCAGATCAAACTTCTGCCGAAATATCCATTGACCTGGATGAACTCTTAAAAGCATTCAGGAATATTATGGCGGCAAACGATCTTTTGGAAGGTGAGGACTCTTCTGATGTCCATATGATCAGCAGGGAAGAGGTCAGAATAGAAGACCGGATACGCCACATCAGGGATATTCTTTTGGATTGCGAAACTGTCAGGTTTCATGAGCTTTTCAGTGATTCCAGCACTACACAAAAGATTGTCGTGACTTTTCTGGCGATCCTGCAGCTTATAAAAAATAATATTATCACATTCCAGCAAGATATGAATTTTGATGAGATAATAATAAGAAGGATTTGAAGGTGATTTAAATGGAGGATCGTAAAAAGGCGTCAATTATTGAGAGCATTCTTTTTGCTATGGGGGAGCCAGTTTCCATAAATGAAATCGCACAGAGCCTGGGTGAGTCATTAGCAGATACTAAAAAAGACATTGATAGTCTTATGGAATGCTACGAAAAAGAGCACAAAGGAATCATGATCAAACAGATCAATACAAAGTACCAGATGTGCACCCGGCCTGAAAATTATGAATTTGTGAGCAGCCTGCTCTATGACCGAAACAAAGGCGCGCTTTCCCAGGCGGCTCTTGAAACCCTGGCAATCATCGCTTATAAACAGCCGGTTACAAGGGTGGAAATCGAAACCTTAAGAGGAGTGAAATCTTCAAGCTCCATCCAAACGCTGATCGATAGGAACCTGATCAAGGATAAAGGCAGGATGGATGTGCCTGGAAAACCGATTTTATATGAGACAACAATCGAATTTTTAAAGTATGCGGATATACGCAGCATTAATGAACTCCCTGACTACGAAGAATTTATTGACGGTATCCAGGAGAATGTTTTGGAAAACTAAGGAGTGAGGGTGTGAGATTACAGAAATATCTTGCTGAAAGCGGAATCGCGTCCCGGAGAAAGTCGGAAGAATATATCAGGCAAGGACGAATTAAAGTCAATGGCGCAGTTGTTAATGCCATGGGCTGCATCATCGATGAAACAAAAGATCGTGTGGAATTCGATGGAAAACCGGTGTGTGTGGAAAGGTCTAAAATATATGTACTGCTGAATAAGCCGGCAGGTACGATTTCGTCAGCTAAGGACGAAAAAAATAGAAGGACGGTAACATCTCTTATTGGTGTAGAGGAACGAATATATCCTGTGGGAAGACTGGATTATGACACGGAAGGGATGCTAATTCTCACAAATGACGGAGAATTTTCCTATGAAATGACCCATCCCAGTCATGAAATGACAAAAACCTACTTTGCAAAAGTCAAAGGCAAAGTCGAAAAAACAGACATTGACATCTTTCAAAAAGGCATGGTGATCGACGGCTACAAGCTTGCTCCTGCGGTCATGGAAATCATTAAGGCGGATAATCAACTGTCTGAGGTGAGGATAACCATTCGAGAAGGCAGAAATCGACAGATTAGAAAGATGTGTGACCTGATCGGCCATCCGGTACAGTATTTAAGCAGGATAAAGATCGGAAATTTGAACCTTGGGGATCTGAAAACTGGAAAATGGAGATATTTAACCGAATATGAAATCCGCAGTTTGAAGGAGCTGATTAAAAAGTGATAATAATAAATGTAGAAAAAATCGAAAATGTGAAGTGGCTGGGCAGCATCGATCCTCATGCGACCCATATCTGTCAAATCACCGAAGACGATGCTGTTGAATCCTATGTCCTTATGAATATCAATGGAGAGATCTGTTCATTTTTTGATCTCCATCTGGATTCGAAATATCCTGATGATCTTGATGGACTCCTAAAAACCACAGCAAATTACCTGGTGCCCAGGAATGTGAAATTCATGGAATACAGGGTAGAGGATAGGGATATGGTTTCCTATTTTAAGACAATGTTTACCGTACCCGCTGGCACTGGATCAAGAAGAATATTGATCGAGGATTTCATTGACAGCGTAAAATGCAAGGGTGAATAATTTACGAAAACAATATGACTAACCGGGTGAAAAATTGGAAGATAAAAAAAATGATATCATTAAAGAAATTGCAAGTAAATATAAAACCTTAAGCAAAAGCCACAAGCTTGTATCCGATTATATCATCGAAAATTATGAGAAAGCGGCATTTATGACTGCGGCTTCCCTTGGTGAAAAAACTGGAGTAAGTGAGGCCACAGTCGTTCGGCTTGCCAATATTCTTGGCTACGAGGGATATCCTAAGCTTAAAAAAACGTTGCAGGACCTGATAAAAACGAAGTTGACAACCATCCAGAGAATAGAGATGTCCTCTGTGTATGATTCCGGTTCGATCCTAAAAAAAGTACTTGATGCGGATATGGATAACCTCAGAACTACCCTTGAGGAAGCTGATGAGGAAGCCTTTGAAAAAGCAGCAGATATGATTGCATCCGCAAAGAAGATCTACATCACCGGTTTTCGAACCTCCAGCCTGCTTTCAAAGTATCTTGGATATTATCTGGATATGATCCTGGATAATGTTGTGGTCGTTGACTATGGGGCAGGGGATGTTTATGAAAGGCTTGTAAAAGTCAATAAAGGAGATCTGGTCATTGGGATCAGCTTTCCCCGTTATTCGGCAAAATCCAATGAAATCATATCTTTTGTAAGGGAAAAAGGCACCAGCATCATTGCGATAACCGACAATGAACTATCACCCATAGTGAAATACAGCGATTGCTGTCTTATTGCAAAAAGCAATATCATGGCTTTTGTTGATACGGTTGTTGCTCCTTTGAGTCTGCTCAATGCCCTTATTATTGCGGTGGGTTACAGGAATAAGTCAAAAACAAGAGAAACCTTCAATGAACTTGAAAAAATCTGGGCAGAGCATGATATTTACGCAATGGAGATGGAGAATCCACAATTGAAAATGAATAATGAAATGGAGAATATATGAGCAACGTAATTGTAATTGGCGGCGGCCCGGCAGGTATGATCTGCGCAGGGAAAGCGGCAGCAGAAGGTAATAACGTAATACTGATCGAAAAAAATGAAAAACTGGGGAAGAAGCTGTTTATCACAGGAAAAGGAAGGTGCAACTTCACTTCTAACTGTGAGGTTGAAGAGATTTTTGACAATGTCGTCCATAATAAAAAGTTTCTTTACAGCTCGATTTATAATTTTACCAACAAGGATACCATAGAATTTTTCAATAAGCTTGGTCTTAAAGAAAAAGTTGAGAGGGGTGGAAGAGTTTTTCCAGAAAGCGACAAGTCCAGCGACGTGATCAAAGCCCTTGATAAATACGTAAAGCAAAATGGCGTAAAAGTGATGCTTAAAACAGAAGTAGCTTCAATCTTTTATGAAGAGGGAAGAGTCAATGGTGTGGAGCTGAAAGACGGCACCAGGCTTGCTGCCGAGAAGGTTGTCGTGGCAACCGGAGGTCTCACTTATTCGCAGACAGGATCAACGGGAGACGGGTACAAATTTGCCGAAGAAGCCGGCCACAGGATCAATGAAATCGAAGGGGCTTTGATTCCACTTGAGACCAAGGAAAGTTTCGTAAAAGACCTTCAGGGGCTTTCCCTGAAAAATGTTTCCGTATCACTTTATGAAGGAAAAAAACTTAAGGAAACCACATTCGGAGAAATGATTTTTACCCACTTCGGGGTCTCGGGACCCATGATTTTATCACTCAGTTCAAGGATGAAAAAAAATAAAAAATACTCCATAAAAATCGATCTGAAAGCAGCACTGGACAATGACACTTTGGATCGAAGAATAGTCAGGGATTTTGAGAAAAATTCCAATAAAATTTTGAAGAACAGTATGGATGACCTGCTGCCACAGCGGCTGATTCCCATCATCATCAGACTCTCGGGCATTAAGGAAGATAAAATAGTGAATCAGATCTCGAAAGAGGAGCGTTTAAAACTTGTTCAGACCCTAAAAGGCATGGAGTTGGAAATCACATCCAAAGCCCATCTTGATCTGGGAATCATCACTGCCGGCGGAGTGGACACAAAAGAAATCAATCCACAGACCATGGAGTCTAAAAAGGTTCCCGGATTATACTTTGCCGGAGAAGTAATCGACGTGGATGCGCTGACGGGAGGATTTAACCTTCAAATCGCTTTCTCAACGGGTTATCTCGCCGGGACAGATTTCAAATAAGGAATTGGTATTCATAAAGTTAGCAGAGAGGGGATACGAAATTGAAAATAGCGGTGGATGGACCAGCAGGCGCAGGCAAAAGCACCATATCGAAAATACTTGCTGGAAAATTAAAAATCAACTATTTGGACACTGGGGCCATGTACAGGGCAGCTACCTATCTGACTTTAGTAAAAAAAATCGCCCTGGAGGATTCAAGTGCAATCATTAATGCGGTGAAGGACTGCGATATCGATTTTATTGACAATGAAATTTTTCTTAATGGCAATAATGTCAGTGAACAGATACGAAGTCCTGAGGTCAACAAAGCCGTGGCGGTTATCTCAAGGATTCCTGAAATCAGGGATATCATGGTGGCTAAACAGAAAAAAATTGCAGAAAAATCCAGCGTGATTATGGACGGAAGGGATATTACCACCATCGTAATGCCGGATGCAGACTACAAGTTCTATTTGGATGCGCCCATCGATATTCGAGCCGAAAGGCGGTTTGAAGAACTGAAAGCCAAAGGCTCCCTGGTGGATATGGAAGAACTTAAAGGAGATATCGCCAAAAGAGATTTTGAAGATAAAAACAGGGAGACAGGACCTCTCGTTGTTGCCGGTGATGCCAATGTGATCGATACTTCCGGCCTGAGCATCGATGAAGTGACTGAACGGATGCTGAATATAATCGTTAAGAAGGTGAACAGGTTATGATTTATCGGATCGTAAGACTTCTGGCAAATTTGATCTTCTTTTTGCTTTACAGGATAGATGTCAAAGGCAAGGAAAATATTCCAGAAGGGGTAGCACTCATCATTAGCTCCAATCATATCCACTGGCTAGATCCAGTAATCATTGCAGCAAAGTGTACCCGCAGAAAAGTGAGCTTTATGGCAAAACATGAGCTTTTTGAGAATAAACCTTTAGCCTGGCTGCTTGATCACCTTACCGCTTTTCCTGTAAAAAGAGGAGAAGCGGATGTGACGGCAATAAAAAGCGCTCTTAGAATCCTGAAAAACAACCAAGTTTTGGGAATTTTCCCTGAGGGGACAAGATTAAAGGAGGGTGAAGAGAAAAAACCTGAACCTGGTATTGCAATGCTGGCAATAAAATCAAAATGTGGTGTTATACCTGTAGGAATTAAGGGTAACTATAAATTCAGAAGCACAATTCATTTGAATATTGGAGTGCCTGTAAATCTTGAAAAATATTATGGTGTGAAAAACGACAAGGATAAGCTTTTGGAAGCCAGCCAGGAAATCATGGACAGGATCACTGAATTATCAAAAAACATTTAAGGAGCGGCAATGGAAATAATTTTAGCAAAAAGTGCAGGCTACTGTTTTGGCGTCAGCCAGGCAATCAAACAGGTGGAAGATGCCGCAAACAAAAATGAAGGTCCTATCTATACCCTTGGACCTCTTATTCATAACAAACAGGTAACTGATAAACTCTCAGAAAGGGGAGTCCAAATCGTAGAAGACATCTCTCAGGCAGAAGGAGGCGTTCTGACCGTACGATCACATGGTGTTGGTGAAGATGTAATGGAAGCGATATCCAGGAAGAATATTGCCCTTATTGATGCCACTTGCCCCTACGTAAGAAAAATCCATAATAAAGTTAAATATTACAGCCAGCAAGGCTATGAGATATTTATTATAGGGGATGCCAATCACCCAGAAGTAATCGGCATAAATGGTTGGTGCGATTATAAAGCAACTGTATTAAATGATAAAAATAGTGTGCCAACAGACGGGAAATATGATAAAATATGCGTTGTAGCACAGACAACGATGAATCGGGAAATATTTGATGAGATCTCTGAAGAAATAACAAAATATTATCCGGATGCAATTATTTTAAATACCATTTGCAATGCCACCAGCACCAGACAGGAAGAAACACGGAACATTGCGAAACGATCCGACTGTATGATTGTAGTAGGAGGGCTTCACAGCTCAAACACAAGAAAGCTTGCTGATATCAGCAGGAAATATTGTGCAAATACAATCCATATAGAAACGGCTGATGAGCTTGACACCAATCAGCTCAAAGGCTGTAAAACTGCAGGTATTACTGCAGGAGCATCAACACCCCACTGGATAATTAAGGAGGTTATAAACAAGATGACTAAGACATTTGAAGAAGAATTGAAGGATTCCGATATGGAAGCATCCTACGAAGAATCGTTTAAAAGATTGGGCAGAGGCAGCATGGTAACAGGTAAGGTAATATCAGTAAACAAGGATGAGATTTACCTTAATATCAACTACAAATCGGACGCTCTTCTAAAAAAAGAAGAATACACTAAGGAAGATCTGGATCTTACGACAGTTGTTAAACCTGATGATGAAATTGAAGTGATGATTCTAAACCTGAATGACGGAAACGGATATGTGCAGGTATCACGAGAAAGAATCAAACAGAAAAAAGCCAGTGAGGAATTATACAATGCCTTCACGGATAAGAAACTTTTGGATGGCGTAGTTGCTAAAGTGGTTAAAGGCGGAATGATCGTTGATTTGGGAATCGGGGAAGCTTTCATGCCGGCATCCCAATATCATTTTAAGTTTATCAAGGATATGGAGACTCTTGTGGGCAAAAACGTAAGAGGACTTATCATAGAGTTTGATAAAAAGAAAAACAGAGTGATTTTCTCTCAAAAGGTAGTGCTTGAGAAAGAATACCAGGAGAAAAAAGCTAAAGAAACGGAGTCTAAAGAAAGCTTTATTAATTCGCTGGAGGTTGGACAGACCCTTGAAGGAACTGTTAAATCAATTACTAATTTCGGCGTATTTTTGAATATTGGACCGATTGACGGATTTGTACATATTTCTGATCTTTCCTGGAAGAAAGTTAAGCATCCTCTTGATGTGTTAAAACTGGGAGAAACCATCCAAGCC
>JAAXUP010000012.1:13729-39049 GCA_013335935.1 Eubacteriaceae bacterium
CCAAGCCGTCATAACAGAACTAAATATACCAGACAATAAAATAAAAATGAGCATAAAAGATTTGACAGAAGAGCCCTGGACAAAATTCACACAAGCATTTTCTGTAGGCGATGTAGCAGAAGTCAAAATCACAAAGCTCGCTCCTTTTGGAGCTTTTGCAAGAATCATGGATGAAATTGAAGGTCTTATTCATATATCCGAACTTTCTTATGACAAAGTTGATAAAGTCGAAGACGCCGTCAAAATCAATGACGTGGTGAAGGTTAAGATCATTGGGATAAATGATGAAAAGAAAAAGATATCCTTAAGCATCAAAGAACTTGCAGATGAGCCGGTAAAGGTAGTAGAATCCAATGAAACAGTTTATGAAGATGATGCCAACAATACAATAGGCGACCTGTTCGGAGATTTGTTTTCACAGGATAAAGAATAAAAACGAAGGCCGCTGTAAACAGCGGCCTTATTTTAAATAAGATTACCTATAAAAAAAAGAAACCTGTTTGTTTAGGTTTCTTGAATAATTGGCCACACCAGCGCATAATTTTTAAATTTGCGAATAACAGTGTAAATTGATAAAGATGGTGCCCAAGGGCGGAATCGAACCACCGACACGAGGATTTTCAGTCCTCTGCTCTACCGACTGAGCTACTTGGGCAAATAATAGTTTGTTTAGTTTTATATTACAAGGTGTTGCGCCGTTGAAGCTTTTGCCTAACAAAGCGATTCACGAAAAACCTTGCGGTTTTGGTTCACTGCTTTTACCGACTGAGCTACTTGGGCATAATAGTCACTAGACTCTAGTCGCTAGTCTCTAGTGATAGTCATAAGACGTAAGTCTTAAGTAATCGTATTCTATCTGATGCATGTATTATTACTAGTCGCTATTTGCTAGAAGCTAATTGCTAATCGCTAGCAGCTATTTTTCCCTGATTTTGGATATAAAAAAATGGTGGGCCTTCAGGGACTCGAACCCCGGACCTACCGGTTATGAGCCGGTTGCTCTAACCAACTGAGCTAAAGGCCCCCACAGCCTTAAAATGGTCGAGGTGGAGGGATTCGAACCCCCGGCCCCATGGTCCCAAACCATGTGCGCTACCAAACTGCGCTACACCTCGTTGTCTTAGTGACAAGTAATAATATACAACATATAAAAAAGTTTGTCAATCAATAAAATAAAAAAAATGAGGATGTGATTTTATGAAACTATCTTTTTACGGCGCAGCCAGAATGGTCACAGGCTCCTGTTTTCTTGCTGAAACCGGAAATACCAGGTTTCTTATCGATTGCGGAATGTTTCAGGGAGGTAAAGAATTCGAAGAATTAAATTATAATCCATTTCCATTCAACCCTGGAGAAATTGATTTTATGCTTCTGACACATGCTCATATTGACCACTCGGGAAGGATCCCAAAACTTTACAAACAAGGCTTCAAGGGACCCATTTATACGAATACCGCTACCGTTGAATTATGTTCCATTATGCTGGAAGACAGTGGTCACATTCAGGAATCAGAGGTTGAGTGGAAAAATAAAAAAAGGATACGAAAAGGCTTGGCTCCGTTGACGCCGATCTACACGGTGCGGGATGCACAGGAAACCATGAAAAATTTCAAGGGAGTCGAATACGACCAGGAAATTCATCCCGGTGAAAACATCACGGTAAAGTTCATTAATTCAGGACATATGCTGGGATCATCCTTTATCGAAATTCGTGTTCATGAAGGTGGAAAGGTAAACACCTATTTATTCACTGGTGATTTGGGAAACACCAATATCCCGCTTTTGAAGGATCCAGCCCAAATTGAAGGGGTAGATTATCTTATTATCGAATCCACCTATGGGAACAGGGAACATATTAATCGGGCAGTGGGTACGGATCTGCTTCTGTCCATCATAAAAAAAACGGCTTCCCAGGGAGGTAATATTGTCATCCCCTCATTTGCAGTGGGTAGAACCCAGGAGGTTCTCTACGATATCAATAAATACAAGGAAAATAAATTGTTGAAGCAATATGACAATATCCCGGTATACGTAGACAGCCCGCTGGCAATCAAGGCTACAGAGATCTTCCGGAAGTTCTGCAGGATGTATGACACCGAGACAAGAAAGTTGTTCGTGGAAGGGGACGATCCCCTTATATTCAAAAATCTCCACTATTCACTAACCAGTGATGACTCAAAAATGATCAATACTGACAAGAAAAGTAAAATCATAATTTCAGCAAGCGGCATGTGCGAAGCAGGAAGGATCAAGCACCACCTCAAACACAACCTCTGGAGGAAGGAGTGCGCCATTGTATTTGTGGGCTATCAGGCGCCGGGAACGCTGGGTTATCAGATCAAAAACAATGAGGGCGTCGTCAGGATATTTGGAGAAGAAATTGCCGTAAAAAGCAGTATTTACACGGTGGAGGGCTTCTCAAGCCACGCTGATCTGGAGGGAATCGTAAACTGGGTAGCAGGCAATAAAAGGCTTCCTGGGAAAATCATCCTTACCCATGGGGAAGCCGAAGCTATGGATAATCTAAAAAAAGTTCTTGAGGAAAGGTTCAACAGAGAAGTATTCACTCCAGCCCTTGGGGATACCATTGACCTGATCGTGGATGAGGAAAAAATTGTCCATAAGGATCTGATCTCTTATGAGAAGGCCAGAAAAGACAAAGTCATCAAGGAACTCTACGCACTGATCAATGGGGTGGATGCTTCAGCAGGAGACTTTAATGAAGAGACTGTATTAGCGGGCATCCATGAGATCAGAAACAAGATTAGCCAGCAGGAAAGCCTCAGGGGTAAAGAGGTTTTATTAGATGATTAGCATTTAATATAAGAGCGATCAGAGATCGGCGTCTCAGCAGTGGATGCCGGTCTTTTTCTTATACATTTATCTCAATCAATTTGTCGAATTTGCGATGGATATCTGATATAATATTATTTTACATGATAACGCACAGGTTGCGTTATTTAGCAGGAAGGTGGAAGTTAATTTATTATGAACTATAAAATAATCACATACGGCTGTCAGATGAATGAAAATGATTCAGAAAAAATTGCCGGGATGTTAAAACAGGCCGGTCATTCCCCTACAGAAGATGAAAACGAAGCAAATATTATCATACTTAATACATGCAGTGTCAGAGAAAATGCCAATGATAAATTTTTCGGACATCTGGGATACTATAAAAAATTAAAAAAAGAAAAGAAGGATTTAGTGCTATGCATCTGCGGATGCATGATGCAGCAGGATTCTGTTGTAAATGAAATCAAAAGCAAATACAGACATGTGGATATGATCTTTGGGACCCACAATATCCATGAATTTCCGCAGCTGCTGGCGGATCATTTGGAGAAACATGAAATGGTTGTAGGCATCTGGGAAGACGGCAGAGAGATCGTGGAAAATATCCCCGTTGAACGAAAACATGAGTTTAAAGCGTATGTCTCCATTATGTTTGGCTGCAATAACTTTTGCTCTTATTGCATTGTTCCTTACACAAGAGGCCGGGAAAGAAGCCGAACGGTGGAAAGCATACGATCAGAAGTTGAAGCCCTGGCAAAAACAGGCTGCAAGGAAATAACCCTCCTGGGGCAGAATGTCAATTCCTATGGCAATACCCTTGGGGAAGAAATCACTTTTCCAGGTCTTCTAAAGGAACTGGCCAAGGTTGATGGCATTGAAAGGATCAGGTTTATGACCTCCCATCCCAAGGACATCTCTCTTGAACTCATTGAAACAATAGCTGGAGAGAAGAAACTGTGCAATCATGTGCATCTTCCTGTACAGGCAGGCAACAGCCGGGTACTTTCCGCAATGAACAGAAAATATTCGAAAGAAGATTACCTGGATCTGGTTCGAAAAATTAAAGTCAAAATACCAGGGGTGGCGCTGACAACGGACATTATCGTTGGATTCCCTGGAGAAACAGAAGAAGAATTTATGGATACCATGGATATCCTTGAAAAGTGCGAGTTTGACTCCGCCTATACCTTCCTGTATTCCCCAAGGGAGGGCACTCCTGCATATAACATGGAGGAACAAATCGACGAAGACATCAAACATGAAAGGCTTAACCGTTTTCTGGACCGTCACCACAGGATCAGCAAAAAAATCAACCAGGGCTATCTGGGCAAGGTATACGATGTGCTGGTGGAGGGGCTTAGCAAAAACAATCCTGACAATGTGACAGGCCGGACGGAAACCAACAAGACGGTGAATTTCAAAGGCGATGTCAGTCTGGTAGGCCAGATCGTCAAGGTAAAGATCACCCAAGCCAAATCTTTCAGCCTTGACGGTGAAATCGTAAGTTAAACAAACAAGTATCCCAGTGGAAAGGACGATAAGATGGAACAGCTAACACCAATGATGAAACAATATCTTGAGATACACGAAAAAGTCAAAGACGCGATCCTGTTTTTTCGTCTGGGGGATTTTTATGAAATGTTCTTTGATGACGCCATAACCGCTTCCAGAGAACTGGAGATCACCCTCACAGGGAGAGATTGCGGTCTGGAGGAGAAGGCTCCTATGTGTGGAGTTCCCTACCATGCAGCGGAGGGGTACATTGCCAGGCTTATCGAAAAAGGATATAAGGTAGCGATTTGCGAGCAGGTGGAAAATCCCAGGGATGCCAAAGGTATCGTTAAAAGGGATATCGTTCAGATCATTTCACCAGGAACAGTAAGCGACGGAAAGATCTTGAAAGACAGGACGAACAACTATCTCATGAGCATATTCTACAATATGGTGGATTATGGTATCGCTTATCTGGACGTTTCCACAGGAGAATTCTACATTACCCAGATTTCCGGGTACGAAAACCGGAGCAGAATATTTGATGAGATCGCGAAGGTCAATCCTTCGGAGCTGCTTATCAATACCGTGTTGTATAAGGACAAGGCGGTTCATGACAGTATAAGAAGAAGGTCTGACGCTTATATCAATGTCCTGAGCAACAAATATTTTGAACTTGAGAGTTCCAAAGAAATTATACGGGAGAAACTCCATGTTTACTCCCTGGCGTCCTTAGGGATAGAAGACCGGGAATTTGCGGTGAGGGCAGCCGGAAGCTTGCTTCGCTATCTGGAAGAGACCCAAAAACGTTCACTGGTCCACATCGACAGGATAAGCCATTACGAGGCCGATAAATTCATGGCCCTTGACCAGGCAACACGAAACAATCTGGAGCTTGTGAGAACAATACGAAGCAATGACAAAAAAGGTTCCCTTTTGGGCGTATTGGATAAAACCGAAACTTCTATGGGGGGACGGAAACTGAGGCAGTGGATCAATGAACCACTGACGGATCCCGCAGAAATCAATCGAAGGCTGGATGCTGTTGAAAACATATTTTCAGATGTGTCCGTCCGGGAGCGTCTCAAAAACATTCTGGGGAGGATCTATGACCTTAAAAGGATCACGGGGAAGCTCTCCTTTGGGAGCTGCAACGCCAGGGATATGATCGCTCTTAAGGATTCCATTAAGTTGATTCCCGACCTGAAGGAAATTTTAGAGGAGTCGGAGAGCAGTTATCTTTCAGAGCTTCAACGTTCAACAGACAGCCTCACGGATATCTACGAGTTGATCGAGAGGAGCATTGATCCTGACGGTCCGATTTCCGTCAAAGAAGGAAATTTGATACGACTTGGCTTTAATGAAGAGGTTGATTATTACCGGAACATTTCCGTGAACAGCAAAGAACTGATCCTGAAAATGGAAGCTGCGGAAAAGGACCGTACCGGAATCAAGTCTTTGAAGATAAAATATAACAAGGTATTTGGATATTATATTGAAATAACCAACACGAATCTGCCGAATATTCCGGACAATTATATCAGGAAGCAGACGTTGTCCAACTGCGAGCGATTCTTCACCCCAGAGCTTAAGGAACTGGAGAATAAAATTACAGGGGCTAATGAAAAGCTAATTGAAATGGAATACGATCTTTTTCAGGAGGTGCGGCAGGAAATCCTGAAAAATGTGGAACGGATCAAGGGGGCAGCTGAGCAGATCAGCGTAATTGATGTGCTATATTCCTTTGCAGCTGTCAGCTATGAAAACAGCTATGTCAAACCTTCTGTGGATGATTCGGATGAGATCATCATTATCGATGGCCGTCATCCTGTGGTGGAAACCATGACAGGAGACAGCGAGTTTGTTCCCAATTCCTGCGAATTAGACCGCTCAGACAATCGAATGATCATCATTACAGGACCGAACATGGCGGGAAAATCAACCTACATCCGTCAGATTGCGCTGATAACCCTTATGGCTCAAACGGGATGCTTTGTACCAGCGGCGAAAGCGAGAATAGGCGTTTGCGACAGGATATTCACAAGAGTCGGTGCATCGGATGACCTGGCCTCCGGGCAGAGTACTTTCATGGTTGAAATGAGCGAGGTATCCAATATATTAAAAAATGCCACATCAAAGAGTCTTGTTATCCTTGACGAAATCGGCAGGGGAACAAGCACATTTGACGGCCTCAGCATAGCATGGTCTGTGGCCGAATTTCTGGCAGACCAGGAATCAATGGGCTGCAGGACTCTTTTTGCCACACACTATCATGAACTCACTGAACTGGAAGAGGTTATTAATGGCGTAAGAAATTACTGCATAAAAGTACAGGAAAGAGAAGAAGGTGTGATTTTTTTGAGAAAAATCGCAGCAGGCAGCGCCGACAAGAGCTATGGGATCGAAGTGGCCAAGCTTGCAGGACTGCCTGGTGGCGTGATCAAAAGAGCCAAGGAACTTCTACTTGTTCTGGAAGAAAAGGAAAACAGGATCAGGAAAGTTAAAAAAGATAAAACGGCAGATATCCAAACGGAAGACCGGGTAAATCTTTTCAACTATCAGGACAAACTGATCATGGAAGAGATTAACAACCTGCCACTGGAAGAGATGACTCCCATGGAAGCGATGAATTACCTGAATGATCTTAAAAAACGTCTCAAATAATAGGTGAAAACATGAGCATAGAATTTCTGGATAATATAACTGCTTCAAAAATTGCCGCAGGAGAAGTGATTACGGATCCCGCTTCAGCGGTTAAGGAGCTGGTGGAAAATTCAATCGATGCAGGGAGCAGAAATATTGAAATTACCCTCGAGGACGGGGGAAAGAAGCTGATTAAAGTCACTGACGATGGGTGCGGCATCGACGAAGGGGACGTGGTCAAAGCTTTTTCCCGCCATGCCACCAGCAAAATCAAAGCCATGGACGACTTGAATTCCCTTTCCACACTGGGCTTTCGGGGAGAAGCCCTTGCCAGCATCGCGGCGATTTCAAGAGTAACCTTAAGGACGGCTTCAAATGAAGACGGAGCAGGGATCCTGGTAAAACTGGCGGAAGGCAAAACGGTTAAAAAGCCTATTGCATACAGACGTGGGACCTCGATCTCTATCGAGGATCTGTTTTACAACACGCCTGCAAGGCTCAAGCATATGAAAAAATCCAGCGAGGAAAACAGGAAAGTTACCGAAATCACTCAGGTGCTGGCCCTTTCAAATCCCGATGTTTCCATCACGTTAACTATCGATGGCAGAATGGTTATGAAGACACCCGGACAGGGTGGATTCATCAATACGGTCTACAGTATTTTTGGGAGTGAATTTGGGAAATCTCTGTTTAAGGCAGATTTTGAGAACTCTCCCATGGGGATAAGCGGCTTCCTTGGGGATCCTTTTTTCTCCAAGAAAACCAGAGACTACCAGTACCTTTACATTAATCGACGATATGTAAAAGATATTAAGATATCCAAGGCGATAGAGGATGCCTATGACGATATGATAATGATCAATAACTACCCCACATTCATTCTTAATATCGATCTTCCTTCCGACATGCTGGATGTAAATATCCACCCGGCAAAAACAAAGGTGAAGATCCTTAATGAAAGCCTGATCATACTCCTTCTCAAAAATGCGGTCCGGAAGATTTTACGGGAATCCATCAAAGGAAAAAGAATCGAAGACAGTAAAATTTCCGGGATATCCTTCCCCGAATCGGCACCTGAAGAGAAGAAAGACTATTTCAGGGTTTCGGAAGCGGAGCCGACTGTCCAAAAGGAAGAACCTAAAGCCGACCAGGTGAAGCTGGAACCTCAGAGAATTTCAGAGGCTGTTAAGCAAGAAAATCCTGCATTGCATACTTCAGCGATGAAAACAAAGGCTGAAATCAAATGCAGCGAGGTATCCAGGCTGAGGAATGTATCCGAACTGCGGGACGAGCCAAAGCAAAATGATGGATCCTTGAAGAAAATTGATGAACTTTTAGAGCATGGAAAATTTATCGGACAGCTTTTTAATACGTATCTCATACTTGAAGTTGAAGGGGATACCATGATTCTTGTTGACCAGCATGCCGCCCATGAAAGAATTCTTTACGAGAAAATAACCCGGGACGTAAGAAACCATATCAAAAACAGCCAGAATATCATACCTGTTCAAAAGGAACTTACACCGGTGAAGTTTCAGTTTCTGAAAAACAATAAGGAAATATTTTTTGAACTTGGCTTCGAATTTGATGAATTCGGCATGAACACCATCATCCTCAGAGCTGTTCCGATTTTTCTGGGGAAACCCGCCCAGGTGGATCTGATTGATGTAATTCTCGACACCTTTAAGGGACATGAAGTAGAAGAACTAAAGACATCGATCATCATGGCTTCCTGTAAAGGTGCAGTCAAAGGCAATCAGAAGCTTAACAGTCTGGAAATCAATCAGCTTTTAAAGGAGCTTAGAAACTGCCATATGCCTTTTACCTGCCCTCATGGCAGGCCAGTAATCATCACCATGACAAGATATGAAATCGAGAAGCTGTTCAAAAGAGTAACTTAGGAGTAATGATGAAGAAAAAAATACTGATAATCACTGGACCAACAGCATCAGGAAAAACGGCTGTAGGAATAAGGCTTGCTCAGCTTCTTAATGGCGAGATTATTTCGGCTGACTCCATGCAGGTCTACAAATATATGGACATCGGCACAGCCAAGGCAAGCAGCCAGGAGAGGTCTCTGGTTAAACACCATATGATTGATGAAGTTTCTCCGGAGTACCCTTTCACCGCAGCGGAATTCAGGGAGCGGTGCGGGAAATATATCGATGAAATTATTTCAAGGGGAAAACTTCCTATTGTGGTGGGGGGGACAGGCTTATATATCAACAGTCTGATAAAACCCTGGGATTTTTCTGGCACACCTCCTGCAGAAGATGTGAGAGCTGAGCTTGATGAATTATGCAGAGAAAAAGGCGGGGAATATCTTTATAACAAGCTTAAAGAGGCAGACCCAGAATCGGCTGAAAAGATTCACCCAAACAACATCAAGAGAATTATGAGAGCCCTTGAAGTATTCATGGTCACCGGCAAGGCTAAGAGTGAAAGTGACAGAGCGTCCATGGAAAGGGAGACTGAATATGAACCTGTGCTCATCGGCCTCAATTTGGACAGGGAGCTTTTATATCAGCGGATCAACTTGAGGATCGACAAGATGCTGGAAGAAGGACTGCTGGAAGAGGTGAAACATCTTCTGGAAATGGGATACTCGAAAAATCTGACCAGCATGCAGGGCTTAGGGTACAAGGAAATTGTCCGGTATCTGGAAGGGGAATATACATTAGCTTACGCGGTGGAGATCCTCAAACGGGATACCCGAAGATTTGCCAAAAGACAGCTTACCTGGTTTCGAAGATACGAAGATATCCAGTGGTATTTCATCGATAACTATGAAGACGGGGAAGTTATGATCAAGGATACCCTGATTCATCTAAAAGAAAAGGGACTGGTAAATAAATGAGCGAACCTTATAATATTTATGAAGCTTACGGCATCAGCCAAAAAATACTGGATTTCGTAAGGAGAGAAGAAAAAAAACTTGACGATAAACTCGAAAAGATCAGGGAAATCAGCCAATATAATCAGCTGAAGGTCATCAGGAGCATGCAGAAAAACAGTCTGGGGGACAGGCACTTCAGCGTGGCTACCGGCTACGGCTACAACGACGAGGGCAGGGATATTCTTGAGAAGATCTATGCGGATACCTTTGGGACGGAGGATGCTTTAGTCAGGTCCCAGATCATATCAGGGACTCATGCCATATCCATATGTCTTTACGGCATACTCAGACCGGGAGATGAACTGTTGTCCATTACCGGGGCGCCTTATGATACCGTACAAACCATCATCGGACATGAAAAATACAATGGGCAGGGGACGCTCCAGGACTTTGGAATAAAATACAACCAGGTAGAACTGGAAGGGTCTGAAATTGATATTGAAAAAGTGATAGAGGAAATAAAACCTGAAACCAGGATGATCTACATCCAGCGTTCAACCGGGTATAGCTGGAGGAAGGCGCTCACCGTAGGTAAAATCGGCGAAGCCATCAAACGAATCAGGGAGAAGACCATCCGCGCAGTGATCATGGTGGATAACTGCTATGGCGAATTTCTTGATTTTTTAGAACCCACCGATGTTGGGGCAGACCTGATGGCAGGTTCGCTGATAAAAAATCCCGGAGGAGGCATCGCTCCCATGGGAGGCTACATTGCAGGGAAATCTGAGTATGTGTATCAGGCGGCAGCCAGGCTCTCCGCACCCGGAATTGCGAAAGAGACCGGGGCTACCCTTGGGATGAACCGCACGTATCTCCAGGGATTTTTCCTGGCCCCCCATGTGGTAGCGGAAGCACTGAAAACCGCCCTTCTGGCTGCTGGGATCTTCAAAAGTCTGGGCTTTGAAGTATGTCCCGAACCGGATGATGAAAGGAGCGATATCATTCAATCCATTAAATTCAAATCAGAAGAAGGGGTGATTTCCTTTTGCAAAGCGATTCAGGAAGCCGCTCCGGTGGACTCCTTCGCATCACCTGAACCTTGGGACATGCCAGGCTATTCTGATAAGATCATCATGGCGGCGGGAGCATTTATTCAGGGATCATCCATTGAATTGAGCGCAGATGCGCCCATAAGGGAACCCTACATCGCATACCTCCAGGGAGGCCTGACCCACGAACACGGTAAACTCGGGATTTATATTGCCCTAAGGAATCTGGCGGAACAAGGCTTGATCCACATCAGGTAAAAGACCATTTATAATTTGCGAGTTACAATGCCAAAAAGCCAAGACGAACTTTCCACACTATTAAAAAAAGGTCTGTCACACCTATATGACAGACCTTTTTTATTGTAATTAATTGTAAATCGTACATTGTAAATTGCAAATCAATTATAGCTTTCTGATGACTCCCGATACTCTGCCAAGAATTTTTACATCTTTGAGAATGATGGGATCCATGGAGGAGTTTTCAGGCTGAAGTCTGATGTGATCCTTCTCCTTGAAAAAACGCTTTACTGTAGCTTCTTCATCATTAATCAGGGCAACGACAATATCGCCATTTTTCGCGGTGTTCTTTTTTTCGACAATGACATAATCTCCATCTAATATCCCGGCTTCGATCATGCTGCTGCCTTTTATGGAGAGGATAAAGCTTTCGTTTTTCCCGATGAAATCAACCGGAAGGGGGAAGGAATCCTCGATATTTTCAAATGCAAGAATCGGTTCGCCGGCGGTTACACGACCGACAACCGGCACATTTACAATTTCTTTTGTTATAATGCCGATACCCATATCTCTTCCCAGTATTTCAATGGCTCTGGGCAAAGTGGGATCTCTTTTAATATAGCCTTTACTTTCAAGCTTCTCCAGGTGACCGTGTACTGTAGAGGTGCTTCTTAAGCCAACTGCCATACAGATTTCTCTTACGGAAGGAGGATATCCTTTTCTTTGTACTTCACTAATTATATAGCTCAGAATCTCATTCTGCTTATTGCTTAAATCGTCATACATTTTATCGCCTCCATTTCCATTTTATTATAACATAATAATTATCCACATACAAACAAATGTTCGAAAAAAGCGTTGACACAGAACGTATGTTCTGATATATTTAAGTAGAACAAACGTTCTGTGAGGTGGAGAAAATGATTATAGCAGGAAAAAGAATCCGAATAGTAAAAATTGAAAGACTCATCCTGGCCGTTTTGATAGCGACCCTTGTAACATTTTTGCTTTCAACAGTTTTCATACAGGTCGTTCAGGGAACTGAGCCTGTGGAGTACCGCCAGTACATCGTGAAAAGCGGCGATACCCTCTGGAACATCGCTGAAGCAAATTCATCAGAAAAAGAAGACGTAAGATCCGTAGTATATGAGATCTCCAGGATCAATCATATCGGAGGCAGCGATCACATATACCCAAATCAGGCCCTGAAGATCCCAGTATCTTGAGCCACTTCAAATTCATAGCATTAATGTATTAATCAAAGCAGAGCTTCTATCGGGTCCGAAATGCCCATTATGAACTCTGCTTGTTCTTGTACCAGGAAAGTTCAAATAGTTATGAAAATATGAGCATAGTTAAATTGACTTAACGCATTTATAAATATAAAATATAAGTTATCAAAGTGAATAAATCTCTCAGTAAAATACTTGAACAGGTGAGAGTTTAGGAAAGGCAAAAAAATGACCGAAAAATCAAGAAAAGAACTTATAAATCAACTTGTCACCAACATCGTTGCCAGCTATAAAAAGGAGCTGTATATCAAGCCTCATGATTTGTGTCCTCTCCCAAATCGGGATGTGATCATCGAAATATCTAAAATGTTAAGGCAGCTTCTGTTTCCTGGGTACTTCAGCAAGCAGACAGGAATGAGCGAAATCATCGAATATCATACAGGAGAGCTTATCTTAGGGATCCAGGACAAATTAAGTGAGCAAATCGTGTTTGCCCTTTGTCTTGAAGCAAATAAATCCCAGGCGGAAGCCACTTGCAGACGAGTGACCATTAAAAAACAGGCGGATGATATCACCTACGAGTTCCTTTCCAGGATACCCAGGGTCAGGGAATATCTGGCAACGGATGTCCAGGCTGCATTTGATGGTGACCCTGCCGCAACAAGCAAGGATGAGATCATCTTTTCATACCCTGGAATTTTTGCCATGAGCATATACCGGGTAGCCCATGAGCTGTATCTTCTGAAAGTGCCTCTCATCCCCAGAATATTAAGCGAGTATGCCCACAATATTACAGGGATTGACATCCATTCAGGAGCCACTATCGGAAAATACTTTTTCATCGATCATGGCACCGGGGTCGTTATTGGTGAAACAACCATGATCGGAGACTATGCCAAGATTTATCAAGGGGTTACCTTGGGGGCATTATCGACCAGAGGAGGCCAGGCTTTAAGAGGTTTCAAGAGGCACCCTACCCTGGAAGACGGCGTTACCGTATATTCCGGTGCATCGATTCTAGGCGGGGAGACTGTAATCGGTGCAGATGCAGTGATTGGCTCCAATGCATTCATCACAAAATCAGTACCATCAGGAACAAAAGTAAGCATTAAAAATCCTGAGCTGATATTTAAAGGCAATTCATCAACAGAATATAACCCTGAATATATCGCAGACTGGGTGATATAACCCTTTTGAAAGTCCCTCATCTATAATGGGACTTTCATTTATGAATGTCAAATGGGGAAAAGGATGAGAATAATGAATGACATGGAGAATATCTTTAAAGAGCTGCTGGTCAAAGCAGAAGAAGGCACCAAATGCGTAATGGTCACTGATCTGGAACTGACTCATGATAACCAGGGTCAGATCACGGGGAAAAATATTTTTTCTGAGAAGGATTTCAATAACAGTCTTATCCCAGGAGATGAAGGCATATATGATATGGTCAAAACAGCCTTTGAAACCGGAATGCCCCAGATCTTAAAGAGGAAAGATGAAAATCTGGTCTTGCTGGAACCATTTATTCCAAAGCCACGCCTTTATCTGTTCGGTGGAGGTCATGTGGCGAAACCCATATGTGAATTTGCTTCCCGAACAGGTTTTATCGTCACAGTGATCGACGATCGTCCGGCCTTTGCAAATGCTGTCCGATTCCCAGATGCAAATAAAGTAATATGCGATAGCTTCGAGAAAGCGTTAGAAAAGATAGAATTAAAGAAATCCGACTATGTGGTAATTGTCACCAGGGGACATAAACATGATGGCCTGGTTCTGAAAGAAGTACTGAAGCACGATCTTAGCTACACAGGCATGATCGGATCAAAGCGCAGAGTAAAGGCTATGATGGAGGAACTTCTTGAAGAAGGCTACCCAGAGGATAAACTGAATTCTGTTTGCTCACCTATCGGTCTTGATATTGGCGGGATCACACCGGATGAAATTGCGATATCCATTGTTGGACAATTGATTTTATATAAAAACAAGATCAGTAACCAAAATCAGGGAAAAAAGTTTTCATTTCCGGAATTTGATATGGAAGTCATCGAAAAAATCTCAGAAAGCTCAGAGATTCCCAAAGCTCTCCTGACAATACTTTCAACAAAAGGCTCTGTACCAAGAAAAGCAGGTGCCAAGATGGCTGTTTATTATGACGGCAGGACAATCGGAAGTATTGGGGGAGGCTGCAGCGAGGCTGGCGTGATAACCAATGCCAGGAGAATCATGCTGGATAAAGGTTTTATCATCCAGCACGTAGATATGACAGGTGATGTAGCCGAATCTGAGGGTATGGTCTGCGGTGGCATCATGGATGTGCTTATTGAAGTGATTTGAGCTGGCAGGCTGATTTTCTGAATTATTTTTAATTTATTGGGTAATAATACACTTGTCAAGAATTGAAACATGGCTTAAATAAGATCAAAAATTGGAATAAGGAGAAATGTAGATGTCCGTTCAAGTGTATCTTAATTTTAATGGAAATTGCCGGGAAGCCGCAGAATACTACGCAGAAGTTTTCAACACAGAAAAGCCACAGATCATGACTTTTGGGGAGATGCCTCCAGACCCGAATTTTACGCTTCCAGAGGAAGCAAAAGAGCTGATTATGCACACAAACTTGGTGATCAGCGGAAGCAAAGTCATGTTTTCAGATGTATTCCCAGGTATGCCTTTGACCGTTGGGAACAATGTAAGCCTTACCATTGTTACAACCGATATGGATGAAATCAAATCATGGTTCAGCAAGCTGAAGGAAGGCGGAGTCGTAGGAATGGAGCTTCAGGAAACCTTCTGGAGCAAATGTTATGGAAGTTTGACGGATAAATTTGGGATCATCTGGCAATTCAGCCATGAAAGCGAAGAAGCAGCAGTATAATGAATAGGATACACGAATCATGGGGCACACCCATTGTTCGTGTATTTTAATTTGTGGAGAAAAGTTCGTTATAGCTCCCTTGAAGGGATTGTCTATATTCTGATATTTTAGGGTATAAATGAGTATAAACATAATGATATTCCCGAGGTGAGAAAATGAATACGATGAAACGTTTGACTGAAGCCTATGGCAAAGCATTAGAGATCCCATTTAATGATCAATCAAAGTTCATTCTTTTTAGTGATGTTCACAGAGGCGATAACAGCATATCCGATGAGTTTGCTCATAACCAGAACATTTATTTTCATGCCATGAATCATTATTACAATGAAGGATTCACCTATATCGAGGTGGGTGATGGCGATGAACTTTGGGAGCATAGCGCTTTTAAATATATCATCAGAGCTTATGGAGATGTCTATTCACTTCTCAGCAGATTTTATATGGATAAACGGTTTTATATGTTATATGGCAATCACAATTTAGATTTGAAAAATGAAAAGTATGTCAAAGAGAATCTTTTTAAATACTACGATATCTATGAAAATGAGTTTGATTTCCTGTTTCCAGACCTGAAGGTATACGAGTCCATCATCTTGAAACATGAAATCAGCAGGAAAGAAATTTTCATGGTTCATGGTCATCAGGGGGATTTTCTGAACGACCAGCTTTGGCCAATAACCAAGTATTTAAATCGCCATCTTTGGCACTATTTTCACATCGTAGGTTTCAGAAATCCTTCAAGTCCCTCTAAAAATATGCATAAATGCCATAAAATCGAAAAAAATTATTCAAAGTGGATAAAAATTTACCAGAAAATGCTTATTGTGGGGCATACCCATCGCCCGAAATTTGGAGGCAAGAACGGAGAATCTTACTTTAACACAGGTTCCTGTGTTTTTCCTCTGGGAATAACCGGGATAGAAATCGAGAATGGGATGATTTCCCTGGTAAAATGGAATATCCGGCCTGACGAAAAGGGTTCGTTGAATGTTTTGAGAAATGTCCTGAAGGGGCCCGAGCCTCTTGATGACTACATGTACAAAGCAGGTAAAATCTCAGCAATTGAAGTCAAGTAATCCTGGCAGCCTTGGGGTATCCTGAAGACAGGAGGACGGTAGGATGGAAAAATGGGAAAAAATAAAGGCCGTACAGCGGATGCAGGATTATATCAGTGAAAAGCTAAACGAGGTGATCACGTTAAATCAACTGGCAAGAGCGTCAGGATATTCCCAGTGGCACGCTGAAAGAATTTTTAAAGAACTTACAGGAATGCTGCCCTTCGAATACATCAGGACGATGCGTCTATCAAAAGCTGCTGAAAATCTTGAAAAAGGCGGGTCTCGGGTGATAGACGTGGCTTTTGATTTTGTTTTCGACTCCCACGAAGGATTTACACGGGCATTTTCCAGGCAATTCGGAGTATCGCCGAGAGAAGTCAGTAGAGGAAGAAAAAAACTGAAATTATTTTTGCCTGAAAGAGTGAAAGACTACTACCTCAAGTTGCAGAGAGGAGAGATTATTATGCCGGATAAAAAAAATGCCAGCACCGTCTTTGTACAGGTGGTTGACAGACCGGAAAGAAAAGTGATCATTAAAAGGGGAGTAAAGGCGACTCATTATTTTGAATATTGCGAGGAGGTTGGATGCGATATATGGGATAGGCTCACAGAAATCAAAGGAGCTTTGTACGAGCCTTCAGGAATGTGGCTGCCTAAAAACCTGGTCAAATACGGGACTTCCTCCTATGTCCAAGGGGTGGAAGTCCCTATGGATTACGACGGTGTGATCCCTGAAGGATTTGAAATTATCCAGCTTGCCCCCTGTAAAATGATGATTTTTCAAGGAGAAGCATTTAAGGATGAGGACTTCGGTGAGGCTATTGAAGAACTCTGGGATGTGATCAGGCGGTATGACCCTAAAATTTATGGGTTCGAATGGGCAGATGAAGATGCTCCCCGATTCCAGCTGGAGCCGCTGGGTTACAGAGGTTATATTGAAGGAAAACCTGTCAGGGAACTGAAGAAGTAGATGCCAGAGCTGATATGATCTTAAAATCATGTCAGCTCTTTTCCGACTCATCTATTACATGCAAAATGATACGTTTTACTATATAATAATAGAAGAAATAATTCAGTTGCCAGGTTTAAAATATTAAGGGAAGCGGAGCAATCAAATGGACGGTAAAAAAAGGGAAAACATTAAAATAGGCTCAGAGGTTTATTTTGTTCAAAAACAGGACCAAAGAACAGGAAAGCTTACGAAAGGGATCGTGAAAAAGATTCTGACAAATTCAGCCAATCATCCCCATGGCATCAAGATCATGACAGAAGATGGACTGGTGGGCAGGGTTACTGAAGTTATCAGCAATTAGACAAATCTGCCATGGATAGCAGTATTGGTATGGTATAATGATATTTTACTAATTGAGATGCGAGGGCATAATTGCGAAATAACGGCAATAAAAAGTGTGACAAGGAGCTTTATCATGTTAAAGGTTATCATTGCGGAAAAACCTTCCGTTGCAAAGAATATCGCGGATGCGGTGAATTCTAAAACCAGAAAAGACGGCTATTATGAAGGCGCAGAGTATATCGTAACCTGGGCTTTTGGCCATCTCCTTGAGCTTTTCGATGCCAAGGAATACGATGAACGGATGCGGAGCTGGAGGATGGAAAACTACCCCTTCATTCCAGATGAATTTAAATATCGGGTTAAATCAGAGTCCCATAATCGGGGAAAAACGGATGAGGGTGCCAAAAAACAGATCAACACCATCAGTCAGCTGATCAGCCGAGAAGATGTAAATGGGGTCATATCAGCCTGCGACTATGACAGAGAAGGACAGATCATTGGGGATATTATCCTTGAATACCTGGAAGTGAAAAAACAGGTTCAGCGGCTTCTATTGAATGAGTGGACCCCTGCAGAGGTAACAGAGGGACTGGGAAAATTGATTTTGAATGAAAAAATGAATCCTTTAAGGGATGCAGGAATCAGCAGGCAATGGGCGGACTGGGTCATAGGAATCAATCTGACCTCAGCGGCGACACTTAAATATCAGAGAGGTTCTGGAATGCCCTTGAATATCGGAAGGGTGCTTCTGCCAACACTTAAGATCATTTACGACAGGGACAAAGAAATTGAAAACTTTATCCCGGAGGAATTTCATAAGTTAAATGCTGTTTTCAGGGCGGAAGACGGATCGGAATATGAGGGTGTGTACACTCAGGAGAATGAAGATAAATTTCCTGTCAAGGATAACCTGGAGAACTTGCAAAAGCTGATCACAGGAAAAGAAGGAACCGTAACCGAGAGGATCGTCGAAAACAAAAGGGAGTATCCTCCTTCACTTTTCAATCTTTCAAACCTGCAGGGACATGTCACATCCAAATTCAAAGGGTGGACTTCCGATAAAGTATTAAAGATCGCTCAGGATCTGTATGAGAAGAAATTCATAACCTATCCCAGAACCTCCAGTATGGCTTTGGAGGAATCCCTCATGGAGAAGGCCGCGAAAGTGCTTAATCTGGTAAAAAAAGATCTCCCCTATGAAAATGAGATCAAATTTACGGATTCAAAAAGAGTTTTTGACAATAGCAAGGTGGAAAGTCATAGTGCCATCATTCCTACCTATGTACTTCCCAGGAATTTGAGTCCTGATGAAAAAATCGTATATGAAGCTGTGAAAAACAGGTTTCTGATGCAATTTATGCCTGTGGCAGAGCATGAGGAAGGGACGATCATAACAAAAATCTCTGTCCAGGAAGTTCCTGGAAGTTTTCTGACCAAGGGCAGGATACAGCTGGTGAAGGACTGGAAAATTGTTGAGAATATCCAGTCAAAGGACAAAATGCTTCCCTCCATTCATGTTGGAGACAAGGTGTTGACCCGGAAGGTATCCATAGAAACCAAAGGCACGCAGCCCCCCAAAAGACATACGGAGAAGACGCTTCTTCGAGTGATGGAGACCTGCGGAAAGAAATACAAAGAAGATGACTCTGAGATGGATCAGGAAATCATGCAAGCCATCTTAAGCGGTTTCAGCATTGGTACGCCTGCAACTCGCGCCGAGACCATCAAGAAGCTTAAAACCGTTGGGTATATCGATATGAAGGGGAAAAACATCTTCACAACAGAGATGGGGAACAGGCTGGTGGAACTTTTTCCAGTGAAAGAGCTATTCGATCTTGAGTACACTGGCAGACTGGAAAAAACCCTGTCTGAAATTGGCAAGGGGACTATTTTAAAATCTGAATTCCTCGAGGAAATTTATGAATTCACCCGTTCCGCCATCGATAAAATCAAGAAGGATGAATTTCATGTTATCAACGAGCTGGAGACAGTGGATTCCGGGGATGAAAAAAACCTGGAGACAAGGGAAATTCTTGGCAAATGCCCCATGTGCGGCAGTGATGTTCTCGAGGGAGAAAAAGGCTATGGCTGCACCAACTGGAAAGCAGGCTGCAGGTTCACGATCTGGAAGAACGACAAATTTTTGGCTTCCCTAAAGGTGAGGCCAACAAAAGAGGTTGTAAAGAAGCTTCTGGAAAATGGAACCGTCTATGGGAGTCAGTTCACCAGCAAAAAAGGTACAAAATTTGCGGCATATCTCTCTTATGTGAAAAATGAAGATAATGATTATTTTAGTTGGAAAATGAAATTCGAAAATTAAAACCAAAGCCGCATCGATAGCTATTGATGCGGCTTTGGTTTTTAAAAATCTATCGGTTAATGACCTCCATCTGAAGTCCTTCCATGACATCGAGAGTCTTTTCATGTAATACGTCATCATGACTTGCCGTGCAAAGGGCATCGATAATAATTTTCGCTTCCGGCAGCGCTGCTTTAGCCAGAACAGCATTAGAAATCACGCAGATATTGGATACGATCCCTGCAAGCTCTACGGTTTTATATTCCTTTTTCTGAAGGTAGTTCGCCAGTTCCAGTGAACCAAAGGTATTCTTTTCGAATTTCATGGTACTTTCATTCAGGTAATGGCTGACTTTCCCATAAAGTTCCCATCCAGGAGTACCCTTTATGCAGTGTTCAACAGGAAGCTTTATTCCTTCCTGGGTAAGAAGATAATCCACTTCGTGGGTGTCAAAGGTAAAAATCACATCATCGCCATTTTTTCTATAGTCCTCTATTTTTTCGCATATGGGAAGTTCCAGTTCAACAGCTTTTGGAAATCCCAGGCTTCCTGATACAAAATCAACCTGATAATCTACAACAATTAGAAGTTTTTTCATTTTGATCCTCCGTAGTAAAATATATATTCTATCATTATCATACCGTAAAGGCCGGACATTTACAATTGGGAATGCCCGGCATAGACGTATCCACACCGGCATATTAAAAGAAGATTAAACTCAAAGCGTGATTAAAATTTTATTAAGATAAAGCCCTTCGTTTACGCTATTTTCATATGGGGTAAGTATAATATGAAATACAATGCAAACAGAGCATATTCCAGAATTTAATAATTTGTCAGGAGGTTTGAAAATTGAAGAAAATTCTTATTCCAATCGACGGCTCCGAGTATTCAGCCAGAGCCATGGAGAAAGGCAAGGAGATTGCAGAAGCTTTTGGAAGCACAATCGTGCTGATTCATGTCAGTGATCTGAGATTCCCGGTCTATCCCTATGAATCTGCAACTTTGCTTGATACCGGTTCAACATTGAATGAACTGATCGCCAACGCTGTAGAAAGATCCAAGGAAATGCTGCAGATTTCAAAGGAAGCTCTGGATTATCAGGAGAACAAAGTAGAAACTGTTTCCCTGGAAGGGGACGTGCCAAGCACGATCATAGACTTCGTTAACGAAAGTGATGCTGATCTGGTGGTCATGGGTTCTCAGGGAATCAATGCCGGACTTCAGGGTCTACTCCTCGGGAGTGTAACCAACAAAGTCGTTCATAATATAAAGAAACCTATTTTAGTTGTTAGATGAAGGAGGAACTTTCAATGACAAAATTGCATGAACTGCATAATGCAGGGCAATCTGTCTGGTTCGATTTTATAAGAAGGTCTTTTATAGATTCCGGAAAACTTAAAGAACTGATCGATCGAGGGATACGGGGGGTCACTTCCAATCCGTCAATTTTTGAGAAGGCAATAGCAGGAAGCAATGATTATGATGAGGAAATCAAAAAAATGGCGATGGCTGGCAAAACCACCAAAGAAATATATGAAGCCCTTGTCATTTCAGATATCCGGAATGCTGCCGAACTTTTAAGAGCTGTTTATGATAACTCTGAGGGGCGGGATGGTTTTGTAAGTCTTGAAGTAAGCCCAACCCTTGCAAATGATACGGAAGCTACCGTCCGGGAAGCGAAGAGACTATTTATGATAATTGACAGACCAAATGTCATGATAAAAATTCCTGCAACAAAAGAAGGCATCCCAGCCATAAAGAAAGCCATTGCGGGAGGAATAAATATTAATGTGACGCTGATTTTTTCGGTGAAACAATATGAAGAAGCCGCGATGGCCTATATTGAAGGGTTGGAAGAATTCATCAGAAAAGGGGGTAGACCGGACAGGATCTCATCGGTGGCTTCCATGTTTGTCAGCAGGGTGGATACTGCTGTGGATAAGGAACTTGATAAGCTGGGGCATTTGGAGTTAAAAGGCAAAATCGCCGTGGATAATGCCAGAATAATGTATGCGAAATTTCTTGAAATATTCAAATCCGGACGATGGAATAACCTCGCTTATGCCGGAGCCAGGATGCAAAGACCCTTATGGGCAAGCACAGGAACAAAGGATCCTG
The DNA here is from genome assembly GCA_013335935.1 of Eubacteriaceae bacterium. Classification (GTDB taxonomy): domain Bacteria; phylum Bacillota; class Clostridia; order Eubacteriales; family Alkalibacteraceae; genus JAAXUP01. The sequence goes on from JAAXUP010000012.1 coordinate 35,664, forward strand.
ACTATCCGGATACCCTGTATATGGATAGCCTGATTGCTCTCAATACCGTCAATACAGTCCCACCCAATACACTTGAAGCCTTTTTGGATCATGGAAAAACCGAAATATCAATTAGTAACGACCTGGAAGGGGCCTATGGAAGAAAAGCTGAACTTGCTGCCGCAGGAGTTGATCTGGATGCCATTACAGAAAATCTCCTTGCAGAAGGAGTCCTTTCCTTTACCAATGCTTATGAAAGCCTTCTCCAGAGTGTAGAAAACAAAAGGAAAGCAGTTGCTCCTTAAACCAAGGTATCTTTCCTTGTTGACAGAAGGATTCCCAGGAAGTATATTAGTATATAATGAAGTATTAATATACTAATGGAGGTAATATTTTGGAAAACATGAAAGATATATCTGAGCTGCTAAAAGTGATGTCAAACGAGAACAGGCTTCTGATCGTATGTCATTTGCTTCAGTTACCAATGACTGTCAGCCAGCTGCATGAAAAAGTCAGCAATCTGACCCAGTCGGCGTTGTCACAGCACTTGTCTATTTTAAAAGCTCATAAGATACTGGATTCACAAAAAAACGGACTTTCCATCACTTATTCTATTCAGGATGAGCGGATACGAAATGTGATAAAAGTGCTGAAAGAAAATTACTGCCAGTGCTGAGACCGTATAATAAAATAGCCATTATCGTTTTGAAAATATTTTTGGAAATAGCAAAAAAAAGATTGACAGATATGCCAATAAATATTAGAATATAAGTAATTGCTAATATACTAATATAAAAATAAAAAACGAGGGAGATAGGCTATGTTTTCACTTTTTAAAAAAAATGATTTTAAAGTAATTAATGTTAATGATTTGGGGAATCTTACAGAAAAAATAAATCTGATCGATATCAGAGAAACACACGAATATAAATCAGGACATGTGCCGGGAGCTAAAAACATTCCTATGAATGAAATTCTTACACATCCGGAGAAATATCTTAGTAAGGATAAAGAGTACCATATTATCTGCCAATCAGGGGGCAGAAGTACAAGTGCATGCAAGAATTTATCAGCCCAAGGATATCAGGTAGTCAATGTATCCGGCGGAACCGGATCTTACGCAGGATCCCGAGCAAGGTAATGAAGCTTTGACAATCGATTCCTTTCACAAAGGAGGCTGATTGTCATTTATTTTGTTTCCGAGCAGGTAAGTCTAATTACTTACATAAAATACCAAGAATTTCGTTTGACTAAAAATTTAAATGGGTAAAAATCACATAAGAAAATATTTTTCTCGTACTATTGGTATTTCGTTCAAATACAAGGAGGTAGTGAAAATGAAAAAAATTCTAATTCCCATTGACGGTTCTGAATTCTCAGACAGAGCTATTGAGGAAGGGAAAGAATTGGCAAAAGCATTCGGCAGCGATGTCGTGCTGCTTAATGTGATCGACATCAGATTCCCCATTTATCCTTTGGAAACCGGCAGCTTTGTTGACCTGGGTCCGACACTTGAGATCCTCTCAGAAACCTCAAGAACAGATTCAGAAAAAATATTGCAGGCAGGAAAAGAAAAATTTGGAGATTTGGCTGACAAGGTCGAAATTCAGTCAATGGAAGGAAATGCTTCAACCGGTGTTATTGACTACGCGGAAGAAAATGGCATAGACCTTATCGTTATGGGTTCCCAGGGGTTGAGTGCCGGTCTCAGAGGCGTTCTCCTTGGAAGTGTAACCAACAGAGTGATCCACAACACGAAAATACCGGTATTGGTGGTTAAATAGTGCGCTAAATATGCTGTTCTTGAAAATGATAAAGGAGTATAATGTTACTGAATAAATTATATTCCAGGGGTGAGTTTGTTTGAAAAAAGCCGTGAAAATCATTCTTATTATTTTCGGAAGCATTCTTGTTTTGGGCATCGGGATTTTGGCTTACGTGATGACAAATCATGTGAAGCAGATCGATGCCATCGTGATCAAGGATATCAACCTCAGCGAAGTGGCAGATGGCACTTATATGGGTGATCACTCTGTGCTCCCAGTTATCGTTGAAGCCAAAGTGACGGTGAAGGACCACAGGATAACGGAAATTATCTTGACAAAACATATCAACGGACAGGGTAAACCAGCTGAAATTCTGCCTGGGAAGGTTGTTGAAAGTCAGTCATTGAAGGTGGATACGGTTACCGGCGCGACTTCCAGCAGCAAGGTGATCCTGAAAGCCATACAAAACGCACTTGAAAAAGGTATGCAGGGAAATGAATAAATTTAAAGAAGGAGCTGTCATTAAAATGACAGCTCCTTTCCATTACCCTATGGATATGGGCAACGCTTTTTTCTCAGTTACCTGCCCGAAGATTTTAGCGTAAGGGGTGAATTCTTCCATCTTCTTCAGATATTCCTTTGCGTCCTTTTCAGGCATGGAAAGCAGCAGCCCCCCTGAAGTCTGAGGATCAAAAAGAACATCCTGCAAATTTTGAGGAATACTTGCTGAAAATTCAAATTTTCCTTTCAGATAATCCAAATTATGATACATTCCTTCAGGGATGATACCCATGGAGGCAAAATCCAGGGTCCTGGAAATCAGCGGAAGGGAGTCTGAAAAAATTTCGATATGTTTGTTGCTTCCGCTGGCCATCTCAAAGGCGTGGCCCATTAGGCCGAACCCGGTGATATCCGTACAGGAATGAACCTCTAAATTTGACGCGCATTCCATGGCATATTTATTCAGTGTACACATAATGCCGGTTAATTCCTTGATTTCTTCCTGGGCCAGAAGTTCAGCCTTTAATGCGGTGTTCATGATACCGATCCCTAATGGTTTTGTAAGGACCAGAACATCCCCGGTTTGGGCCTTGTGATTGGTCAGGATTTGTTTTGGATGTGCAAATCCCGTCACGCATAAACCGTATTTTGGGGTGGGATCTGATATGGTATGGCCGCCTGCAATAATTGCCCCGGCTTCCAGCACTTTGTCACAGCCGCCGGAAAGAATCGCTTCCATCACCGAGGTGTCAAGGCAGGTTGGAATGCAAAGCAGATTCATGGCTACCGAGGGGTTGGCTCCCATGGCATAAATATCGCTTAATGCGTTGGCTGCGGCAATCTGGCCGAAGATAAATGGATCGTCAACCATGGGAGGGAAAAAGTCTACCGTCTGGATCATAACATTGTTGTCATCTATTCGGTATACAAGGGCATCATCACTTTTATCGAAACCAACCAGCAGATTATCATCCTTGAATTTTGGCAGCTTTCCCAGTACCTCATGGAGGATATCGGGGCCAAGTTTTGCCGCGCAGCCAGAGGTTTTTACCAGGCTTGTAAGTTTTATATTGTTTGACACTTTACTATCTCCTTTACCTTCAATCCAGCAATTCCAGTTCATATTGCTGGTCTTCAAAT
>JAAXUP010000067.1 GCA_013335935.1 Eubacteriaceae bacterium
TATGATCTGGAGTTGACTTCAGATGAGAACGAAACGGAAAAGGAGAAATACTTACTGATGAAAAAATTAGGATTTGGATTCATGCGTTTACCAGTAAAAAGCGAGAAGGATTTAGGAAATATTGATAAGGAAACACTGAATCAAATGGTAGATGCTTTTATTGAAAGAGGTTTTACCTATTTTGATACGGCCTATATGTACCATATGGGGAAGAGTGAGATCGCAATCAGGGAATCGTTAGTGAAACGTCATGAAAGAGACAGCTTCACCATAGCCACAAAATTGCCGACGATGTTTTTGAAGGCCGAAGGTGATCAGGAAAGAATTTTCAATGAACAGTTGGAAAAATGTGGTGTTGATTATTTCGATTATTATCTTCTTCACAACCTGGGGGTATCCCATTATGAGATCGCTCAGAAATTTGATAGTTTTGCATTTATTCAGGAAAAGAAAAAGGAAGGGAAAATCAGACAGATTGGTTTTTCTTACCATGATAATGCGCATTTATTAGAAAAGATACTCACCGAACATCCTGAAGTGGATTTTGTTCAGCTTCAGATCAATTATCTGGATTGGGATAATGAAAGCATTCAGTCGAGGAAATGCTATGAAGTGGCAAGAAGACATCAAAAGCCGGTCATTGTAATGGAACCTGTCAAAGGAGGGTCTCTTGCGAAAGTGCCTGAAAAGGCAGAGGAATTGTTTAAAGGGTATCATCCTGACATGTCCATACCTTCCTGGGCTATTCGTTATGCAGCTAGCCATGAGGGAATTATGATGGTATTAAGCGGAATGTCCAATATGGAGCAGCTCCTTGATAACACGGGCTATATGATAGAATTTCAGCCCTTTGTACAGGAAGAATTTGATGTGGTTAAAAAAGCAGTGGGGATCATTAATGAATCCATTGCGATTCCATGCACAGCATGTCAGTACTGTGTGGAGGACTGCCCCAAAAATATCCTGATTCCGAATTATTTTGCCCTGTACAATGTGGAAAAGCAATCCCTGAATGCAGGGTTTTCAACCCAAGGGGTATATTATAAAAATTATACAAAATCTCATGGTAAGGCATCGGACTGCATTGATTGTAAGAAGTGCGAAAAAAGCTGTCCCCAGCATATCGAGATAACAAAATGGCTGAAAGAAGTAGCCGATACCTTTGAAGCGTAAAGACCTGAATTAACTTTCTAAAAAATCTAAAAGAGCAGCAGGGTTTAAAACAAGAATTTTTTTGTACTTAGGTTCGGTCCATTTGTTTTGAGAAAACTTGTTTAACGTCCGGCTTACGGTCACCCGGCTGACCCCTACTGCTTTTCCAATATCCTCCTGGGTGCTGTCGATGGAACCATTTGCCTCCCGATTCAAATTCAAAAGGTATTGGGCGATCCTTTTCTCCGCGGAGAGGAAAGAAATATTGTCAATTTCATTGGATAACATCCTGACTTTTTTTGATAAAAGCTCGATGAAGTTCAATGCAAGAAATGGGTCTTTCTGAAAATACTGCAGAATGTCAGCTTTGTCTATGGTGATAATTTCTGAATCGGCAATGGTTTTGGCGGAAGATATTCTGGGGAAGCCATCAAAAAATGAGGCTTCCCCAAAAATTTCCCCTTTTCCATAGATCGTTAAATTTTTTTCCAGGCCTTCCAGGGAGGTTACAAAGATTTGAACCTTGCCTTCTTTTAAGTAATAAAAATATTTTGCAATTTCCCCCTGACGATAAATGATCTGATTATTCTTAACCTTCTTGACGGGTTTTGTTTTAAAAGTTTCGTACAATCCCGCAGGGATATCAACAGGTTGATCTAAAAAGTATTCCCACTTATTCAAAGATGGCCCCCCTTTCTTCATAATGTTTTAAATTGTATCATAGTTTACATTTTTTATCTATTTTTTATGCCATAATAAATATAGGAAGTAATATCCATAAGAATAGCTTAAAATTGATTTTAAATATTTTGAAAAAAATATATAATTTAAGGTGTAACGATTTAAAATTTGTATGTAGAAAAAAAGGAGAAGAAGATGGGTAAAACAATAGCTGAAAAAATATTTGACGCGCACAGAGTAAACGAGCCGTTTCCTGATACGCATGTTTTGAAATTAGACCGGGTTTTTTGTCATGAAATTACAACACCAATCGCAATCACTGACCTTATGGCAAGAGGAATGGACCGGGTATTCGATCCGACGAAAATAAAGGCGGTTATCGATCATGTCACACCAGCAAAAGACTCGAAAACTGCTGAACAGGGTAAAATCCTCCGGGACTGGGCGAAAAGGAACGAGATCAAAGACTTTTTCGACATCGGCAGAAATGGCGTATGCCATGCGATTTTCCCTGAAAAAGGATTCGTGAGACCGGGTTACACCGTGATCATGGGGGACTCCCACACTTGTACCCATGGAGCCTTTGGCGCTTTTGCAGCAGGGGTAGGAACGACTGACCTTGAAGTAGGGATCTTGAAGGGAGTATGCGCCTTCCACTTTCCGAAAACCATTAAATTTGAACTGAGCGGCGCTTTGAAGCCGGGGGTTTATGCAAAAGATCTGATTCTTTTTATCATTAAAGAATTGACTGTTAATGGTGCAACGAACATGGTCATTGAATTCACAGGTCCGGTTGTGGATGCCATGTCCATGGAATCAAGGATGACCCTATGCAATATGGCCATCGAAGCTGGGGGTACCTGCGGCGTATGCTACCCGGATATGACAACGGTAGAATACCTTTGGAAATTTATTCAGGATGAATTTGATACCAAGGAAGACGCATTGAAGGAATATTCAAAATGGGTATCCGATGATGATGCGGAATATGAAAAAATCTATCGATATGATGTTTCGACCTTAGAGCCTATGGTTACTTTTGGATACAAGCCTGACCAGGTAAAAACCGTTGATGAAATGTCCGGCACAAAAATCGACCAGATCTATATCGGAAGCTGTACCAATGGCCGTATCGAGGATTTAAGAATTGCTGCAAGCATCCTTAAGGGTAAAAAAATAAGCGATGATGTTCGGGCAATTGTAAGTCCGGCGACACCGGCGATTTATTCCATGGCATTAAAGGAAGGCTTGATTGAAATTTTCCAGGATGCCGGTTTTTGTGTGACTAATCCAACCTGCGGAGCTTGTCTTGGCATGAGTAATGGAGTCCTGGCTCATGGGGAAGCATGTGCTTCCACTACGAACCGTAATTTTAACGGCAGAATGGGCAAGGGTGGTACCGTTCATCTGATGAGTCCTGCAACCGCTGCAGCTACTGCAATTGAAGGAAAAATAACAAATTCTGAGTTGTTTAAAGCTTAGATGATGGAGGATAAAATGAAGAAATTTAGCGGAAAAGTATTATTCTTAGATCGAAGCGATATCAATACCGATGAAATCATTCCGGCAAAATATCTTACTGAAATTACGAAGGAAGCCTTGAAACCGTATTTGCTGGAAGATTTGACCCTTGAAGATTTCACCCATGAAGATATAAATGACAAGGCTGTGATCGTGACCAGAGAAAATTTTGGCTGCGGTTCTTCCAGAGAACACGCTCCCTGGGCTTTTGAGGTAAATGGGATCTATGTGGTCATCGCAGAAAGTTTTGCACGAATATTCAGGCAAAATATGTATAATTGCGGTATGTTCGCCATCGAATTGCCGAAGGAAAAAATCGATTATCTTTTTGACAACTACGCAGGCAAGGACACTACAATAGAAGTTGATGGGGATAATAACAAAATTATTGTCACTACCTCAGATAAATCGGAAGCCATTGATTTCAGCGTCGGCGAATTTGACAAGACCCTTGTCAAAGAAGGCGGCTGGGTTGGCTATGCGGACAAAAACTATTAACAGATAATTTTAAAATATAATTAAGTCAAAATAAATCAGCCTCTTTTAGGTATCCTGTCTTGGACAAGGATACCTAAAAGAGGCTTTCTTCAATCTCTCGTAATGGTCATCTCCACGTCTTTTGGAAGGGCAAGGCCACATTCGACTTCGATCGCTTTGATGATCCCGCTGGGGACAGGACAGGCCACATGAAGTCCGCACTGAGACCCCAGTTTATAAATTCCGGATTTCGCAAAGTTCGTAAATACTTCCTCCATCCCATCAACTTCCGTAAGGACTTCTGCAAGTCTTTTGATGTTGTCTGATTCGCTTTCAATGTGAAGTTCAATAATGTAGCTGTCCTCATCCAGATCCTTTTTCTTTGCTGTGATTTTCGTATTTAAACCGCAGACACCTGGTTTTACATACACCGTAGCCAAACTCATCACTCCTTTAGTGGTATTTTTTGATATATACCCAATAGAAGGGAAAATCAACCTGAAGAAATATTGAGTTTTCAGGGGACAAGGGGTATGATTAAATTAACAGCATCATAAACGAATGGAGAGAGGGAAGAAAATGAAAAAAGAACGGGTGATCCATGCAATCAACCATAAAGTTACGGATAAGATACCCCATACCATTGAATTTACCCTTGATGAACTGACGGTCCTTTGTGACGCGCTAAAGATGTCGTCGGAAGAGATCTTCGATTTTGCAGACAATCATATGGAAAAAATAAATTTAAATGCAGGGGGGATCTGGATCAAGGAAGGGTTCTATCAGGATGAATTTGGCGTCCTTTGGGACCGAACCGGACACGATAAGGATATTGGTGTTCCGTCTGAAATTTTGTTCAAAGAACCGGACATCAAGCTTTATGAATTTCCACCTGTGAACGAAACTGCAGTACGAGCTGAATTTGATAAAATTCTGAATAACGGCAGAGATACTTTTAAAATCCCCAAAATCAGTTACAATCTATTTGAAAGAGCCTGGTCTCTTAGAGGAATGCAAAATATCCTGATGGATATGATGGAAAATCCAGAATTTGTTGAAGAGCTGTTTGAAAAAATATTTGAATTTAATATGATAAGAATCAATATTGCCCTTGAATATGATATTGATGGGGTGTATTTTGGAGACGATTACGGGCAGCAAAAAGGTCTGATCATGGGACCGAAATTGTGGCGTCAATATATTAAGCCTGTGCTGTCCAGACAGTATGAAGCTGTAAAAAAAGCAGGAAAATTCGTTATGCAGCATTCATGCGGAGACAACTGGTCAATACTGCCGGATTTCATCGAAATGGGTTTGGATGTCTATAATACGGTTCAACCCGAAATCTATGATCTGCACAAATTAAAGAGTGAATTTGGAAAGGACCTGGCATTTTGGGGAGGGATCAGCAATCAACGGCTTCTGCCATTTGCCACCCCTGAGGAAGTAAAACGTGTGACCAAAGAAACCATGAATATTCTGGGTGAAGGTGGAGGATATATCTGTTCCCCCACACATCGGATGCCTCAGGATGTTCCGGTAGAAAATTTTCTTGCTTTAGTGGATGTGTTTAAAAATCAATAATGAAGTTAAAGTAGGAGGGGTCAGGCTTGAAATATTAGCCTGGCCCCATCTTTAATTTTTAGACAAATATTATAATTAAGGCTTGACATATAAAATTAAGTATGCTAAATTTAATTACACTTAATAAAGATCGATGCTAGTCTTTCGCAGATGGAAAGCAGACCTGTAAACGACTTCAACGATGAAATAAGAGAGGACGTGAAAAACCAGAAAAAGCAGATGATTCTAATGTCTACTGGATTCCAAAGAGCAAAAAAAACAAATAATGGAGGTAATATAACATGATACTTACGAAAAAACCTTTAAGCAAAGGAATTAAGACATTTTACGGTTTCGGTGATATGTGGTTTGCAGCAATGACCCTAGTTGAACTTTTCTTTTTCGTATTCTTTCTTACAAATGTAGCAAAATTCTCGCTGCCGATGGTTGCCATCATAGGGTCGGTGACGAGTATTGTCGATGCTGTTCTATCACCATTCTACGGTGCGATCATCTCTGGTACAAAACCAATGAAGTGGGGAAGAAATCGTTCCTGGATGCTAGTCGCCCCTCCTTTTGTTGTAGTTCTGTTCATGCTGCAGTTTACAAAAATCGGTCCAAGTGAAGCGATTTCAGCAGCAATCGTATGCTTTGGTTTTATTCTAAGTCATATTATTTGGAACATCGCCTGGGTAGGAAATGTTTCCATGATCCCGGTAATGGCAAATACGCCTGAAGAACGTGGTTTTCTTTCCGGAAAACGAGCCACCTGGACAGCGCTTTCTGGTGTATTCTTTTCTTATGTGGGACAGCCTTTAGCAATATACATCGGTCGTGTCACAGGCAATGAAGTTTTAGGCTACACACTTTTGGCAGGAAGCATGGCCTTTTTGATGATGATCGGTTACTTCGTTGTATTTAAATTGACGGAAGGTTACGAACCTACTGGCGCAGAGGAAGCGGCAATGCATCTGAAGTCTCCTCAAACACGAGTCAGTTTTGGCGGCATGATGAAAAGTGTTTTCCAGAATCCGCCCCTTATCGCATTATTGATTGGAGATTTTTTCAGATTTGTGGGATTCTTCGTTATCATGGCTGCCGTAATGTATTATTTCAGCTACGTTGCCCAGGATATGTCTAAGCTGCCGTTTTACTTACTGGTCAGCGCTCTGGCAAGTGTAGCTGGTGCAGCAGTCAGTTCTAAGATCATTCAAAAGTTAAGTGCAAGAACGGCTACGATCGCAGGCCTCCTTGGCACAGGAATCATTTTGATCGCAGGAAGTTTTTTCGCAATGAATGTCACTATGTTCTTTATATTTGTGCCACTTGCCATGGTGTGCCTGAACATCGTTGGAGCCTCTTTGGTTGCTTTATATGCTGATGTTGCCATCTATGGGGAGTGGAAAACAGGGGAAAATGCAACTCCCTTTATCATGGGACTTATGAATCTATCCCTTAAAGCGGCGATCATTTCAAGGGGTACTGTAATCCCTCTTGCCCTGGCGATGGCAGGATTTGATGCGGCAATTGCTCCTGAAGCTGCCAGCGAAGCGGTCAAGCAGGCGGTAATCAATGTGAATATGCTCTTTCCGGGGATAACGGCAATAATTTCCGGTGTGGTAATATTAGCAGCATTCAAACTTACACGAAGCAAGGTTGAAGAATTACAGACAGAAATCGACGCAAGAAAAAAGCAAGCAGCATAAGAGAGAACGATTCTCAAATTCCATAAAACTAAATTCCAAGAGCTGCCTGAACTTTAATTCAGGCAGTTTTTTTCTTTATCGAGAGGCACTAAAGATTGATTATTTTTACAACATGGCTATACAAGCAAAAGCAAGGAATTAACCGGTTTTTACGATGAAATTAAATGCGTTTGATATTAATTGCACAAAGTCCTTGACACGGTATTCTAATAGGTTTAAAGTAAATAACATTAGGAAAAGTTGGGATTGATAATTAAGTTGAAAGATACACTTGCAGGTTTCATTATTAAAAGGGTACTGATTCTTTTTGGGATACTGGTTCTTTTGGATTTGATTTTCTTGAACCAAAGAGGGTACGTCCTTGCAGGACTTTTATTAGGTACGGCATTTGGGATCTTGAAACTCAATTCTACGTTATCTATGCTTAAAAACGTACTCCCAAAGGGGGAGTCTTCACAGGCCGTCAGGCGAAGTCTGCGAAACTATTTGATTGGAAACTTAGGGACAGCAGTTGTTCTTATTGCTGCAGTGATCACCAACCTGTGGTTTTTTGCTGGAACAGTTGTGGGACTATTGTTGGTTACCCTTACGATCCTTATCAACAGCATTACAGAAGTCCTTCATATTACACATAATAATTTTGGCGATAACTAATCATTGCCAGAAAGGAGCAACGATGAATCTTAGTGAGGAACTAACCATTGCCATGAGCCCCCATGGACTGTTCGGTTTTAAAATATTTGGCATGGAAATCTTTGTGACGGACACGATCTTTCTTATGTGGATCATTATGGCGATAATGATCATACTTGCCATGCTGCTGACCCGAAACCTGAAGCTAGTACCCGATGGGAAGCAAAACGCAGCAGAAGCCTTTGTGGAGTTCATGCAGAAATTTTCTAAAGATAATATGGGCCACCATTCCAAGCATTTCGTGCCCTATCTGGGAACTTTAGTACTTTTTCTGGCCGTCTCAAACACTATCTCTATTTTCAATATTTTGCCTGTGGGGAGTCTGATGAAAACAATAACAGGTAATGAAGCCTTCGGAGAACTTGTGTTACGTCCTCCTACGAAGGACATCAACCTCACCGTCATACTTGCACTCATATCGATAATACTTGTGATTTTTTCAAGCATCCGTTTCAAGGGTGTAAAGGGCTGGCTACAATACCATGTGGAACCCTCTGTAATCCTTCTTCCCTTTAAAATCATGGACTACTTTGTAAGAACACTTTCTTTAAGTATGCGGCTCTTTGGCAACATTCTTGGCTCGTTCATACTGATGGAATTAGTTTTCGCGGTCATGCCTGCATTTGTACCGGCAGTATTTAGCATTTATTTTGATTTATTTGACGGTTTTCTTCAGGCATATGTTTTTGTGTTTTTAACTTCACTGTATATCGGTGAAGCCATTGAATAAGGAGGTGAACAAATGGAAACTGGATTATTTGCGATTGCAGCAGGTATAGCCGTATTAACAGGATTCGGAGCTGGTATTGGTATTGGCATCGCCACCTCAAGAGCGGCAGAGGGCGTTTCAAGACAGCCGGAGGCAGCAGGAAAAATCACTACAATTACTTTGATTGGTTCGGTACTTGCCGAAGCAACTGCGATTTATGGTCTTGTCGTTGCGCTGATCATTCTTTTTGTAAAATGGCCGGCTTAAAAGATCGTACAGAAAGAGGGCTGAAAGCCACCTTTCTGTAGCCTCTTTTATTACAGATTATCATCACTTGGAAGGAAGGATATCCATGAAGTTTTTCAGTTTTTATATACCTACCGTTGTATTTTCAGCAATTAATCTTCTGGTGCTGTACATGATCATGAAAAAAATCCTGTTTACGCCCATAATAAATTTTGTAGAAAACCGGAAAAAGCTGATCAAAGATTCCCTGGACCATGCCGAACATCAAAAAAACGAAGCAGAGGCACTCCGGAAGGATTATGAAGAGCAGCTTAAAGCGGCAAGAATGGCAGCCGAAAAGATTGTTGAGGATTCCCGTGTCAAGGCTGAAAAGCAGCATGAGCTGCTCACACAAGTTGCAAGACAGGAAGCTGAAGAGATTCTTGTCAAAGCCCAAGAGGAAATCCAGATCAAAAAAGAGCAGATGCTTAAGGAGCTTAAAGCTGAGGTGGCTGGTCTGGCCCTTGCAGCGGCATCAAAGGTAATCGAAGCAAACATGGACAATGATAAAAACCGCAGGCTTGTGGATAAATTCCTGGATGAGGCAGGTGCTGCCTGATGGCGCTTATAGAAAAAAGATATGGGGAAGCCTTGTTGGATATCTCCTTCGATTTAAACCAGATCGAAGCTTTTCAGAAGGATTTGACGCTTTTATCGAATAACTTTACCCAGGAACCCTCCTTGAGAGAGTTTTTGCTAAACCCGTCAAGAACAATGGAATCAAAGAACACGCTTATTCGAAATATCTATCAGGACACGATCAGCAAGGAAGTTTTGAACTTTGTCCTTTTGCTTCTGGAAAGACGTAATGTAAAATTGCTCCCAGCCATCGCAAAAGAATATATGCTCATGTCGGATAAAAAGCAGAACGTTGTCCAGCTGAAAATTGATGCGGCTGCTTCCCTTGATGATGATCAGTTGAAGCGCCTAAAAGAAAATTACAGCAAACGATTTGACGCTGCAGATGTAAAATACCAGGTAAACACAGATCCCGCCCTGGTTGGCGGGATCCGGGTACAAACAGGGGATATGCTCCTTGAAGACAGCATCAAAAAACGTATGGATGATTTAAAGAAAATTTTAATGGGATAACGCTGGAGTGAGGTCCTTACTAATAAATGGGGTGAACAATAATGAGTTTGAAATCTGAAGAAATCAGTTCCATAATCAGGCAGCAGATCGAAAGCTTCGGCATGGCTCCACAGGAAGAAGCTGTAGGGTATGTGCTTTCAGCTGGAGATGGAATCGCCAGGATCTATGGACTTAAAGACTGCATGTCTGGGGAGCTTTTGGAATTCGAAAATGGCGTACACGGTATGGCCATGAATCTGGAAGAAGACAACATCGGCTGCGTGCTCTTAGGAGGCGAGACCGGCATCAAGGAAGGCACGACTGTAAGAAGCACCGGCCGAACGGTGGAGGTCCCTGTTGGAAATGCCCTGATTGGTCGGGTCGTCAATCCCCTTGGGGTACCTATCGATGGAAAAGGGGAGATCGCTTCCACAAAATTCCGTCCGATCGAATTTCTTGCACCAGGGGTCATCGACAGAAAATCGGTAACTGAACCTCTCCAGACAGGGATCATGGCCATTGATGCCATGACGCCCATCGGACGGGGACAAAGAGAATTGATCATCGGGGACAGGGGAACAGGGAAAACAGCCCTGGCCATCGATACCATGCTCAATCAGAAAGGCAAGGATGTGATCTGCGTCTATGTTGCCATCGGGCAGAAAGCTTCCACCATCGCCAGGATCTATAGCACTCTTCAAAAATATGGCGCCATGGAATATTCCATCATCGTTGCCTCGACGGCAAGTGAAATGGCCACCGTTCAATATATTGCTCCCTACGCAGGCTGTGCCATTGCAGAGGAATTCATGTACGACCAGAAAAAGAATGTCCTGATCGTTTATGATGACCTGTCCAAGCATGCGGTTGCATACCGGGCAATGTCCCTGCTGCTTCGCAGGCCCCCGGGAAGAGAAGCCTACCCTGGAGATGTTTTTTATCTCCATTCAAGACTTTTAGAAAGGTCTGCAAGACTGTCCGACGATCTTGGGGGAGGCTCCATCACAGCCCTGCCCATCATTGAAACCCAGGCAGGAGACGTGTCGGCTTATATCCCCACGAATGTCATCTCTATAACCGACGGACAGATCTATCTGGAAACTGAGCTTTTTTATGCAGGACAGA
>JAAXUP010000148.1 GCA_013335935.1 Eubacteriaceae bacterium
TCCAAATGCCTTAACGACTCAATCGAAGTATTAAATTGCATAGATAGCTCCCAGGGATATTCCTGGTATTTTGAAAGACGAATTTCATAGTTTAGTTCCTCATCTTTTTCGCATTCGAGAACAATCTTTGCATGTTTAAAGCTGCTCCACGAGCGACTTTCTCCATGCTCTACTTCCATCGCAACAGGCACATACTCATAAGAAACACCGTCGTCATAGTCGATCTCAAGTTTGCTTGTATCTACATTTTCTGAAACATATCGCTTCCATTCTTTGAAAATATCCGATACTTTAACTACTTTTGGAATTTCACTATTGTTCATAAGTTCCTTGAAATTCTCCAGTATCTTCTTGTTGTCCAGAGCAGTGTTTTTTAGAATTTCAGTCAAGACGTGATCCAGTTTTGCCAAATATTTTGAATAGTCATATGAAGATAATTGTTTAACCATAACGTCTTTGATTTTGTCTTTAATGACTTTTGTAACGTCGCCCCAACTTCCAAGTAGATCTTCCAAGGCTTTATTAATACCTTTTTCAAGGTTTTCAGCTACTAAACGTTCAATTAGTCCTTCCTCTAGCTTTTGGGTAATTACGTCTTTGACTGCATTTTCAATACTCACCAAATCGCCTCCTTCTTGACAATTCGTGGTATAATATCCGTGAATAGATTTTCTACCGCCGCTTTTAACAGCTTTACAGGATTGTTAAGCGGTCTTTTTTTATTTGAATTTTGAAAGTACTTCGTCAAATAATTTGACGTTTCTCGGATCGCTATGATTATCAACAACAATCTTGATACCATTTTTAGCCACATAAACAACTTGTCTTTTCATATTTTTACTTCCTTTCACGCAATTTTTCTTTGTAAAACAGTTACGCAAACTTTCACAATCTGAATTAAATCATTCAGGCTTGTCCCCTTACCCCACATCAGCCGGTTAATCCTAATATCATCCGTCGCCAGATCCAGCAGGAGAAGGAACTCTTCGTCGCTTAAATTCCCGACGACGGGCTGCAAGAGTTTTCTGAGCAAGGGCTTTCCCTCCTTTCACGGATTTTTCAGCATGGTTTTCAACAGGTTTTGTGGCCGCTTCCTCTGGGCTCATGCCCCTTCGTATTCGCACATAAAAAGTATTGCGCTTAATGCCATTCTTTATTGCCAAGTTAAGAATCTCTTTTGGGAAAATTCGTCTTTTTTCACACAACAAAACTATATTGCTTTTCCTATTTTGTAGCGGTTGAGTGGCCGCCCTTTCTTGATCCCAGCCAAATACACATATGCGAAGTCGAAAGGTTTGACGGCTAATTCCATTTTGTTTTGCGAGTTCGGCAAAAACCCTATCGAACTTCCTTCTTTTTTGAGGCGGGGTGTTGATCGCTTTTTCTTTTGGCCAAGCATAGGAACGAATACGGCGATCAAGGGTGTGGGCACTAATGCCGTTTTGTTTGGCATGTTGATATTCTTCCGGAGTGATATACCATTCAAAACTCATAACCGCATCATCCCCCCTCTCAAGATCCATCCCCAATGCTCACGAAATCTTTGCTCCCTTTTTCGCTTTTGCCAGCCGGTGAGGTAGCGACGGAAGCGCGAGGATTTAAGCAGGATTGCGCGGAGTTTGGTTTTTAGCATGAGATTCCTCCTTCACAACTCTCAAAGTGCCTAACCGGTATTGATTAATCGGCATTGTTGCGACTTCTCCTTCGAGTGTGTATCCGAGTATTTCATCGTTCCAGATAACCTTATACCGAACTTTGGTTTTGACATGTTCCAAGACATCGTTTTCGTAGATTTCGGTACCGCCGATGTCCTTATGGCCGATGTATTGGCCTACAGTTTCGGGAATTACCTCATCAATAATTGCAGCTTGCCATGGCGTAATTTCACTAGTTAAAATGCCTACTCCTAATTCATTTTTAAAATACCCACCATATATCCATTCACCATTATCAATTCGCTTTCCGCGAAACTTATATTTCCTCACCTGCTACCCTCCTCCAAAAGCTCTGGATTATCGTGAATGTTGCCGATTATGTGCATTTTGTGCCAATCGTGTGGGAGGGGAATACTTACGTGCTCACCCTTAATGTTTGTAGTTGCGTATGAGTATTTCGACCAGATAATAATTCGCCTTACTCCAGTGCATTCGCCTAACTGTAAAACATCCCCCTCATAGATATCCTTGCCGTTTTTATCCTTAAGGCCGGTGTATTGCATGAGTTCATATGTTTCGTTCCAATTTTGTAGAATCCAATCAGTTTGAGTCGTGCTGTCAAAAATACAAAGCATACATTTATTCGCCTTATCCCATGCTCTGAATTTAATCTCCCTGCTCACCCGTCCCCCTCCTTTGCCAGCACCGACAGCAATGCAGCCTTGCAGATCGCTTCAGGTGCCGAAGTCCCTTCTGCTTTTACATAAACCCCATATCCAGCAGGGTCAAAACCATACATAATCTCGCAATGCCACTCATTACCACTGAAGCAAATACTGCCTTGATAACCCCATTTAGTGAATAATTCAAAGGCTGTAGCTATATTGGTAGAATATTGTGGGCACCGGTTTCCGAATAAATCTTCTCCACAATCCATACATTCTTGACCAGAATCGCTTTGACAATAATAACTTCGAATAGTTCTATGAGGACACTTTTTAAATACTTTCTCAGTTATTAAAGCATCCATTTCTTTTCCTGGCTCCATAGCTAGGATTTTTTCTCTGGTAAGATTTTTCACCCGTCACCCTCCTTTTTCTCATCCTTTGGGCAGCCATATATCTTGCAAAAATCACAAGTATCTTCATCCTCGCATTCTCTGCAAGGGCAAATTCGACCCCAACACACCCGCAATGGGACATCTTCGCATTTTTTTTGTCAAGCTATCACCCTCCCTTCCTATTTCTTTTCCGGGACATCTTCGCCAATTTCTTCGCTCGCTTTCGATGCTCACCCTCACCGGTCGGGACCGTATACGAACCTATCCTGCATTTGATTCGTTTTTCGTGCGGATCGACGAACGGTAATTCTAGCGGGAGATGCCTATATGGTCCGTTTAAAAGCGGAAAATGGAATAATGGGATCATGGGGCCGCCTCGTTAACCTTCTCAGCCCGCAACCCCTGAATACCCGTCCATGGGTCCGAGGGATTCCTGCCCCACCATTTGCAGGCTTTTCGTTTAGCTTGTTCGGAGCTGTTGGCTTCGTATCTGCCTAAGGAACGGTTGTCGCAGTCGTAGACTTCGTACATGGGATTGCCTGCCTTTCTTACAAGGATTCCCTCCTTTGGTGTCGAAATTGTAATTGTTCGGATTACATTTTGACGGAAAGGAGGTGATACCATTGAAACCATATATGTTTGTTATTAAGGCTGTTCCTTTGCCAACAAATGAAGACTGTAAAGATATTGCTGGCGCAAAAGTTCACATCTGGGTATTTGCTGACAGTAAGGAAAACGCTAAAGTTCGTGCAATGAATTACATTATGAAGTTACTTTGGGAGATAAAAGATTTTGAATACGAATTTGAGATTCGTCAAGAACAGATTCCAAATTTACATGAAGATGAAGCTGTGCTTTATCGGAAGGCTCTTCAGTATGGAATTGCTGCCGATTTTCTCGCCCATCCCAAAGTACCGGGGAATCCTGGTGATCCCGTGATAAAACGTCTTCTTTAAAATTATCTTTTTGCCGTCCTGAAATTTGCCTTTTCAGTTCGGCTATTTCTTTTTCCAAAACAGCGACTCGCTTTTCAAGTTCGATTTGTTTCATACGTCCTATAAGTTTTCACCTCCTCCCATAATTAAGCCGGGTTAACCGGCAATACTCAGCCTGCGGTTATATTGGGCTGTTAGAATTTGCTTACGTTGTTGAAAGTCCGGAATGGCATGAATAAGTCCAATGTCAATCCTCTGGAGCGCTTTGACCGCTTCGGCCTGATCGGGCACATTGA
>JAAXUP010000013.1 GCA_013335935.1 Eubacteriaceae bacterium
CCAAAATCCTCGTTTTTTGTGATGAAAACGGAGATTTATCTTAGGGGGGGTCGCACCTTTACGCGAATATAAACAAATGCGCGGAATTGATAGGATTCTGCGTAATGACTATGAATTGATCAAAGGAGAATTATGAGTTTTTGTAATTGTGTCAAGAAAAAAATCCGATTAATTAAAAGAATTTAACTAGAGTGCGTCATATCTGGAGTTTATTTTATTAATTTGTGTGAACATATTACAAAAAATGGGTATCAAATGATAATTAGTAATAATAAATTTCAAAAAATGAGTTCTGCTTTGGAGAGTTTAATGAAAATCTCGAAAAAAATATTTCGCTCTGCAGAGTATCAAAAAAGAAATGTAGGGAAGTGATGAAATGCACAAGGTTGAAAAATTAAAGTTGGAATCGGGTTTGCAACTGGGCGGAAAAATTTTCAAAAGGTACTAAAAACATACGTACATGGGTTGAATGAGTGCAGTTTTTTGAAAAATAAACGATTCAGTTTCAATCTTATTGTCGCATATGATCTTACATATAATAAAACTAAAGCCACAGATTACACTAAAATTTCATCGGAAATAATCGAACAGATTGAGAGCAGCAGATTTATTGGAAGGACTTCAATAAAAGATGAGATTGACTATCTAGCTCAAGAAAACATAGTCAGCGATAATGAAGCTCACATAATTTTTGGAAAAGGCTATGCGGCAAGGCGTAATGCTGTGTTATATAACGCTATAAAGTACAAGATGGATTACTGATTTTTCTGGATGATGACGAATATCCAGTAGCAGTAACTAAAACGCATAAAAACGCAGTTTGGGGTGGGCAAAATGTTTTGACTACTCATCTTAAAAATATTACCCAAGCAGACATCACCCATGGACATCATTGCGGCTACATATCTCCGATTCCTTTTATTGAATTTAATGATAAAATGACTGAATCTGATTTCCGTTCTTTCATCGAAGCGATAAGTAATGATATCCTGAACTGGGATAATATCAAGACTGTTATGGAACAGGGTGGTGTGACATATGCCGATACTAAAATATTGACCACTGATGATGCGATAGAGGTAAAGGAAATCAATCATGCCAAATTCATTTCAGGGGCTAATCTATGTATTAATCTTACTGATCCTCGCCGAATTTTCCCATTTACAATCCACCGGGCGCGAGAGGAGAGGATACTTTTTTAAGTACATGCTTGAGTGAACGTAAAGTTCTACGTGTGCCATGCTATACATTCCATGATGGATTTTGGTCTTGGAATGTACAGCGTGGTGTAGTGATCATCCCAAAATCTTCTCGTGTAGAAAGTATGGATCAGAATCTGGATATCTGGGACTTTACTCTTACTGATGAAGAAATGGAAACAATTTCATCAAAGGATATGGGACATTCTGAAATCATCAATCATTTTCAACCAGAGGTAGTAAAGATGATTCTGGGTATGAAGATTCACGAATAAACTACCAAATAACAAAGGATAAGCCCTGTAGACAAGTATCTACACAGGGCTTTATTATACAGTTAAATGATTATCTCGTTAGTAAAATGAATGGTGTGAGCCGGTAACTGATGAAGAATATGATAAGCTGAAATAAATCATAACGTGTAAATAGGCCACCGGTCAAGGAGAATAAGTTCTTGGTTTGTGGCTTCTATTTGAGATAAATTGAAAAATTCATGATATTAGATTATTATTAGATTATGGAATCTAACGAAATGACGTAATTCACAGGATTTCTCGTAATGGTTATGAATTAACTATAAAAATGACTATAAATATAGACTATGAACTCATCACCATATTGTGCGGTGGAGAGAGAAATAACTGGAGGGTTGAATATGATAGACTTTACATCCGAAGAACTGAGCGAAGCTCATAGAGCACTGTTATCTACGCTCCACAAGTGTGAGAAGATGGACATTACGAAACTGGGCAAGTCACAGCAGACTCTTCTTGAACGACGAATTGTCGCCCTGAAGATTGCACTGACATTGATCGAGAAGGAACAAGGCAAAAAAGGGAGAGGAGAGAAAAAGCTATGAAACCGAGAATGTTTACGACTGCTTTTTCAAAAGTCTACCCGTTGCTTGTCCAAAAAGCGGAGAAAAAGGGTCGCACAAAAGAAGAAGTCGATACGGTCATTTGTTGGCTGACTGGATATGACGAGAATGGCTTGCAGACGCAAATCAATAAAGGGGTTACCTATGAGACGTTCTTTGCAGAAGCCCCGAAAATCAATCCAAACACCCATAAAATCACGGGAGTAGTCTGTGGCGTTCGTGTGGAAGAACTCGAAGACCCCCTCATGCAGAAAATCAGGTGGCTTGACAAACTGGTTGATGAATTGGCAAAAGGCAAGCCATTGGCGAAAATTTTGAGAAACTGAGAGTGAATGGTACCTATATCAATTAAGAGGTGAAATAAGATGGATACTCAATTCGACCCAAATAACAATATTATTAAACTATGTCTTCGGGGTATGGGCATGGAAGATAGTGGAAAACCTGAAGATGCAAGCTTGCTGTTTCTTAAAGCCTGGAGTGAAGCAACAGACGACTTTGAAAGATTTATTGCTGCTTATTATGTAGCCCGACATCAAAAAAATATTTCAGACAAATTAAAATGGTTGGAAACATCTTTGCAGTTTGCGTTAAAACTAAATGATGATACCGTTAAGAGTGCGTTCCCATTGTTATATTTAAACATTGCAAAATGCTATGAGGAGTTAGGCGATCCTGACAAAGCAAAAAAGAATTATGAATTATCAAATTCGTATAAGATTGCCCCTTCTGACAAGGGTCCCTTTTATCATGGGACAAAAGCAGATTTGCAGGTTGGTGATCTACTGACAGCAAAGGGGGACTCGAATTACAAACCTGATCTTAAAATGAACCACATTTATTTCACAGCCCTTATTAATGGTGCGAGACTTGCAGCTGCATTAGCAAAAGGGGAAGGAAGTGAACGTGTTTATATTGTAGAACCGACGGGGAAATTTGAAAACGACCCAAATGTTACAGACAAGAAATTTCCAGGCAATCTGACACGCTCATATCGATCACAAGAACCTTTGAAAATTGTTGGCGAAGAAACAGAGTGGGTGCGGCAAACGCCTGTGGAACTTCGCCTATGGCGTGAAAAGTTGGCCAATAACAAAGGAGAAATTATTAATTGAGGATATTTCAATATTTCAAATTGATTACTTCGAACAGGTAGAATCAAATCCTTAAAAAGTATTCGGATTTCTGCCTTCAAGTTTTAATATCACACTATAAAAACATGTTGATTTAATGATGTTTTTATAGTACTTCATCATAAAACCAAGAAAACCAAGGGGACTGTCCGAGACAAGTGAAATACTGGTCTCGAACAGTTCACTTGGTTTCAAGCTAAACTAAAGCAACTTAATCAGCTCTTCTAACTCGGTAGAGTAAGCTTTTGCTAGTTCAAAATTAGTATCTGTTAAAGCTAAGGCTATTTTCGTTTCGACTGATTTTTTCTTTTGTTCAATTTCCAAATAGTCTCGATCAAAGTGACTCGCGTAAATCATCTTTCGAAATTTTCGAATACTCATCTTTCGAATGGTTTTATCTTCAATTATTAAAACATAATCCACACAGTTTACAATTGAATAAAAGTCATGAGAAATCATTAAAATGGCACCTTTATAGTTTGCTATTGCTTTTTCCAGCGCTATCTGCGAGTAGGTATCTAAATGGCTCGTCGGCTCATCAAGAAGGAATAGGTCATTTTTAAGAGCGGAAACTTTAGCCAGTTGAAGTATGTTTTTTTCTCCACCAGACAAATTTGCAATTTTTTGATGGAGGTCTTCTTCGTTAAAACCATAGTTTGAAACATATAGTACAATTTTTTCATAGGTTTTAAACCCAGAATCGAAAAACTCTTCAAGTATTGTATTGGATTCATTTAATATTTCTCCTTGAAGCTGAGATAAATAAGCTACCTTCACGTTTTCATTTAGTTTAATAGAATCATGATTGTTTTTAAAGATTTCCCGGAGCAAAGTCGTTTTCCCGGTGCCATTTGAGCCGATTAGGGCTACTTTATCAGTAGATTTAATCTCAAAGTTAATATTTTGCAGGAGCATTTCATCGAAGGCAATACTCCAATCAGTAACTTTTAAAATGGTTTCTTCCATTTTATTATTAGAAATAAAACGGAAGTTCGGATGTTTAATATCAACAAATGGCAGTTTAATTCTACGCGCTTCTAATCTTTCCTGTACTTTAACTCGAGCTTTTAAAGATTTTCCTTTTGAGGCTTCTGAATTATTCGTTGCAATAAATCTTAGTCTATTGATTAAAATTTCATTTCTTTCAATTTCTTCAGTATCAGCAATAGCCAGTTCTTGTGCTTCGATTTTACTTTGAAGTAAGGTGAAGTCATATTCAATATATCTTCCATTAAATTCCTGGAGTTCCATGTTTTCGAGGTGAATGATCTTATTAAAACAATGATTTAATAGATATCTGTTGTGCGTAATAACGAGGATTATTCCCTTGTGTGAATTAATCAGATATTTAAGAGCTTTAAGGTTTTCAAAGTCTAGGAACACGTCAGGTTCATCCATAATCATTAAGTCTGGAACAGTCAGCATTTCCTTGATTACTTGAATAAGTTTGAATTCTCCTCCACTAAGTTCAGATACCATTACATTTTCAAGTTTCGCTAAGTTTGCTTGATTTAGTTTCTTAGTAATGTTGCTTTCAAAATTATCCCCATCAATTGCCTCAAAAGCGTTTAATACTTTTTGGTACCTTTCAAGCAAAGAATCGATATCCGAAGATGTTTCCATTTCAGTACAAATAGATGTTATTTCATTTTGTAGCTTAATAAATTCTTCTCCTATATATTCGAAAACGGTTTTTTTTGTTTTGTCTAATTGGATGAACTGGCTTACATACCCAACTCTACAGTTTGGGTCAATCTCTAATCTTCCATCGAACATATATTTATCGGGATCCGTCAGTATGTTTATCAGTGTGCTTTTACCACTGCCACTTCTTCCTATAAAAGCACAATGTTGACCATCTTCTAAAGTAAATGAAATCTCCTTAAAAAGTTCTTTCTGGGGAAATGAGTAAGATAAATTATCAACTTTTATCATGGTAATACCTCTCTTTATCACTAAAAAAAAGCCTATTAAAAATAAGCTCTTTATTAATATAATTTTTCCAATCGCAATTGATGCAACTGATGATTATGTAGCAAAGACATTCTTTTAAGTTTACTGTTGAAGCATAACACTTTTTACCGTTAAGTTCAATCATTTCATTATAAAGTCTCCGCTGCTTACTTTTCATTTTCTTTAAACACTAAAAATCTTAGCATATTCCAATATTTTCAAAGACAGATACAGGTAATTAGTGACTTCGTGATTTTCCCAATCAATATCGATAATGCTTTTTATTTTTGTTATTCTACTATGTAATGTATTACGATGTACGTGCAAGGTATTTGCTGCAAAAGTAATGCTCTTTTCATATTTAATATAAGCGAATAAGCTTTTTAAAAGTTCAGTCCCATTTTTATTGTCATATTCTTTGAGGGTAAATATCACAGGATGGCATATGGACACAATATCTCCTGATTTTGAACAAATTTCCAATAAATGATGATATGCGTACTCTTCGTATTTGCAAATAATCTTAGCGTCATTTATATGCTGACTTAATTCCAAAGCTTTTTTAGACTGGTTAAAGTATTTTTTCATATCACCAATGTAACTAAAACATAAACTTAACCCTCCAGAGAGGTTTCTTTTTTTCAGATATTTTTCTAGATCTTTAAAACTAGAAGCTTTAATATCATCGGTAGAATCCAGGCTAAGTAAGGTAACGACATAAGACTGATAAGGAAAGGATATACCATCACTTAGAATGCTTGACAGGTCATCTATGATACTTTCATTATCGAGAGTATTCTTTTTATGAATACTCGTATCTATCGTAAAGACGTAATTAAACTTTTTTAAAGTCATTTCTGAATAAACGACTCTATTTTTGATTTCATTGTCATCATAAATCCTCTCTTCGAGAAGGTCGTTAAGAAAATACTCAAAAATCAAACCTTTATTAATGTAGTTATATTTGCTTTTTTGCATCTCTATTGACAATATCTCACTTATAAAAGATAAGATTTCACCTTCATTTTCACTGTATTTTTTACAAATTTCTAATAAACCAATGCTTGCTACAAGCTTGTTTTCTATAAAGATCCCTGAAATAAAGTTTCTTGGAAGATTTGGTTTACTGCAAATATTGGGAGTTTTACTCATCAGACATTTTCGCATTTCTTTCCATGTTTTAACACTAATGGCATAGTCGCTATCAAAATACCGTTTTTCAAAAATGATATTATCCCAAAATTCGTTATTCAAATTAATATCAGTGCGTGCCAATACTTTATATCCGCAATCTACAATTACCAGAGGATTTCCAAGAATCTCATAGGCGATATTTACGATTCTCTGCATGCTGTTTTTTTCAAGCAAACATTTAAACAATCTTTGTTTATTGCTCGCTAACCAGGTCTCATTTATAAACATGTCATGAACTTGATTAAATATTCTCAAAATATCAATGGAAGGGTCTTTGATTATTATTAAATTAAGTGATTCGCGTATACTTTGGCATTTTATTATAGAACCATCAGAAACACATAAAATATTGATGAGACCTTCTTCGGGAAATGATTTTGGAAAATCATGAACCTTTACCAGGTATAAAATACCAGGGTCAAATGATTTTTGTTGATGCTCTAAAAATTTAATTTCTCTAATCACGACACTGTCACTGTTTGCGACACTTGTTTCTAGAGAATAATCATGTAATCTTTTAATAATAGAATTTAAAGCAATCATTATTCAAACTCCTTAGATAGCTTATATTTTAAGTTCACTTAATACCTATTGTATCTCAAAACTATCTAAAATTAATTATTTAATATTAAAAATATCAATAAAAGTGAATTAAATAACCCGATGATCACTAAAGCGAACATACCAATAGGCACGATTGCTTAACATAGGTCATATTTAACGTGCTGTTAACACAATGATTGTAAATATTAAAGATGATATGATTATTACAAGTTATAAGCATTTAGAAACATTTATCGGAGAAATAGTATGATCTTTAATAAATATTGGAAGGATGTTAGAGAATGAGTTCGAATTATCCAAATGTTTTTCAGTCAATCAGAATTAGAGGTGTCGATTTTAAAAATCGTATTGAGATGGCACCACCTTCACCCAATCGAGCGGACAGTGCTGGAAGAGTATCTCAGGAGTTTGTTGATTGGTTTAGACCTCTGGCACAGGGTGGGACAGGAGTAATTCACGTAGGTAACTCTGTTATCGACAGTGATGAGTCTAGTGACGAAGAGCGTCAGCTGGATGTAGGTTCTGATGGTTGTATTCTTCCGCTTTCACAGTTTGTTGAAATGTGTGAAAGCTATGGCTGCCACGCATCCTTAGAGATTAATCATTGCGGTAAGGATTCTGATCCCGCGAAAATTGGCAGACCTGCAATCAGCGCTTCATCAATCATCACCACCGCTGAGATAATGCGAGCAAAAATGAATAACCGAGAGCCTATCCCCACCATTGAGATGGACCACGCAAAGATAAAGGAAACGGTTGAAAAATATGCTATGGCTGCATATCGTTGTAAGAAAGCAGGGATGAAAATCACGATGATCCACGGTGGGCATGGGAATCTGATCTCCCAGTTTGCGAGCCGTCTGTTCAACAAACGTTCTGATGAATATGGAGGATCTCTGGAGAACAGAGCCCGTTTCTGCATTGAGGTTCTGGATGCTGTTCGTGAAAAAGTCGGAGAAAATTTCGTTATTGAGTTTCGTATTTCTGCAGATGAGATCGATCCTGAAGGAATGCACTTTGAAGAAACGCTGCAATTCATAGAATTAATTAAAGATAAAATTGATATTCTCCACGTGTCCGCTGGTCTGCATGAGTTCGACTACATGCGTTACTGGTGGCAAAACTCCATGATGGACAGAATGTACAATGTACACTTTGCTGAAGACATTAAGAAGAAGTTTCCAGATCTACTGGTTTGTACAGTAGGTTCTATCATGAGCATCAAGCAAGCTGAAGAAATTATTTCAACAGGGAAGGCTGACTTCGTTGCAATGTGCCGTCCTCTCATCGCAGACCCTGAGATGCCCCGTAAGTATGCACTAGGTAAAGAAGAAGACCATCGTCCCTGTATAAGATGCCAATACTGTGGCCTTCGCCTTATCATGCCAAGAGTTATTGGTTGCGCTGTTAATCCATTCTGTGCAAACACTACGGAGTATCCCGATGCGAGAGTTCCCCAGGCTAATCTTAAGAAGAAGGTTGCTGTTGTCGGCGGTGGACCTGCTGGTATCCAGGCACTGATGACTTTATGTGAGCGTGGTCATGACGTAACACTATATGAAATGAGTGACAGGTTGGGGGGAAATGTTATTTCTGCTGCGGCTCCTAAGTTTAAGCTTGACATGCAAGATTATCTTGATTATTTGCTGCGTCAGGCGAACAAGGCACCCGCACGCATCCTCTTAAACACAGAGGCGACAAAGGAAGTTCTTGATGCTGAAAATTACGAAGCAATCATTATTGCAGTAGGAGCAAGCCCGTTGGTTCCTAACTTGCCTGGTGTCACAAAACCTCACGTCCATTGGGCTCCCCATGCTGAAATGGGCATGGTTGAAGTGGGAGAAAAGACGGTTATTGTTGGTGCCGGCGCTGTTGGGATTGAGTGTGCTATCGGTCTTAAGAGAGAGGGTAAGAATGTGGTTGTCATTGAAATGGCGCCCGATTTATCTAACCTCATGATGACTTCTAGTGGAACGATGCAAAATCTCTTGGAATGCGTAGATGAACTAGAAATACCCATCCACTTGAACTGTAAGCTTGATGGAGTTACAGATACAGCTGTTCTCTGTACAAATATCAATACAGACGAAAAGATTGAGTTTCCTGCAGACTCTGTTCTTCTGGCAATAGGTATGTGCCCAAGACATGATGTGGTAGATGCTCTTCGCCATAGCGCTCCCGAAACAGAAGTGTTCGTTGTTGGAGATGACGTTGAAGTTGGAACTATTTTTGAGGCAGTAAACTCTGCTTTTAAGGCTGCTGCACATATTTAATCACTGCCACCGTAAAACGGGTGGTTTTGAATGAAAAACGGAAGTTTTAAATTAATACAATCAATACAAAATACGCCGCAGCTATACTCATAATGCGGCGTATTTTGAGTGCACCCGACATGGGCGCGAATTAAGCCCCAATGCATGTTGAGACAGTCGTTCTCGTAAATACAGAAAGTATAATAAAAATTACCTGTAATCTTAGTGAATTTCAGATAATTAGGGGTATAATTAAATTAGTTAGAGAAGGAGGGATTTTCAATGGCAGGTAAATTTGTAATTGGTAAAGTAGATGAAGGATTTAGGTTTGATCTAAAAGCTGTAAATGGCGAAATTATTTTAAGCTCTCAACCTTACTCATCTCTTGCAGCATGTAAAAAAGGTATAGAAAGTATAAGGGCAAATGCTCCTATCGCGCCCGTTGAAGACCAAACCATTGAGGGGTTTACAACAGAGAAGAATCCAAAATTTGAGGTATACGAATATAGAAACGGCGATTATCGTTTTAGATTAAAGGCGAAAAATGGAGAACTTATAGGTAGTGGAGAAAGATACAAATCCAAAGCTGGATGTAAGAATGGGATAGAGTCTGTAAAGAAAAATTCAGTAGAAGCAATAGTCGTTGAAGAAAAAAACTAGTGTAAATTTATGCACACAATTTACTGAATCGCCGTATTATTTAGAAATGAGTAATACGGCGATTTTTCGGCATCGAGGCGATTAACGACTGATCGATGAAGAGGGGAAGAACATGCCAAAAACACGAAAGATGTTAAGCGACTGGAAAGCACCATATATTCATTCGCTTATGAAGTTAATTGAAACACAAAGTAAGGCGACACTTGTGATTTGGGCAGTTGATTATTCCCAGCGGGTTATATTGCCCCTGTGGAGTAAGTACTATCCGGATGATTTGCGTCCTCAAAACGCTTTAAACGCTGCCCGTGACTGGCTGTCAGGTGCAATCAAACTACCCCAGGCGAAAACGGCAATTCTTGAGTGTCATGCGGCTGCCCGTGAGGCAGAGGGAAATCCCGTTGCACAGGCGTCGGCGAGAACAATAGGTCAATGCTCCTCGACCATCCATTCAGCACGTCATTGTATCGGACTTGCCTTTTATGGAGGGCTAGCAGTCGCTTATGACCGGCTGGGGACTGATGCGCCCTGGGGACAAATTGAACAATGCGCCGCAGAAGAGTGCAGACGTATGGAAGCAGCCCTGCGTGCCGTTGCCGTGGAGAACGAGCCCAATCCGGCGAAAATACAATGGAAATGCTGACTGTTGTGAAAACCATCCATTAGCGGAATTTCGGTTGAAGTCTGAGAGTGGGAATGTGTCCTGATTTAGTCAAGTTTTAAAAAAACATTATAAGGGTATAAATAAATATGACAAAAATCTTTGGAGCATAAACAACTGGGACTTATGAAAGCTTATATCCTGTTGCGAGCTTACATTGTAGCCCACGTGAAGAAGAAAGGAAGATGAAAAATGGCAGTTGTTAAAGTTATCGAAATTCTGGCAGAATCTAATGAAAGCTGGGAGGCCGCCGCTCAAGATGCAGTTGCAGAGGCCGCTAAGACAGTGGACAGCATTCATGAAGTCAGTGTCACAAACTTTAAGGGCATAGTTGAAGGTAATAAGATCGTCAAGTATCGTGTAAATGCCAAGATCTCATTTGTTGTTAAAGAATCAGTATAATTTTGTTTATGAAATGAATAGGGATGTAACAGAATTAAAAAAATCTGTTGCATCCCCAGCTTTTAGTGGTTGTACTCCTGTTCAAAGAGATACTTTAAAAGTCGATATAGCCGGGTGATAAACCAGGCAAGAAAAGGACTTAAAGAAAAGAATTTGTTTAAGCCTGTTAAATTAGTTTAGCAAGGAGAGGAGAAAGAATCATGGGCAAAGGAATGGGTGTTTTAGGGGTAGTCATCGTAGTTCTCGTAGTTTTATGGCTTTTGGGCATAATATAATTATTTTAATGAAAATTGTATAGTAGGGTTATAAAATAAAATCTGGTTAACCAACATATCTTTATTAGATAGTTTGATTAACCAGATTTTTGGTGGCATTAGAAATCACTTGTTTTCTTGTTATACGAATAAGATGTTTACTTTTGAAGCAGAATCAATGCACCTGAAGCAATGGCGAGAATTGCTAGTATAATACCAATGGATGGAATTGGAATGCTGACCACTTGCATTAATCCTGTAATAATGAGCCATATACCTAATAATAACATTCCCAGGTTCTTTGTTGTTTTCATAGGGTTCACCTCTTTCTATAATGATACCCATAATGAAAAGGATTGAATCTTATGCATTTTTCTTGTTAGATAACAAAGTATAATGTTGAATAGTTCGACTTTGTCGTAGGCAATAAATCTGGTGGATAGACTTCATATACCCAAAAAACACTGTTGCTGTTGCCTGTGCAACAAGGATATGTTAACATGAACGGACGGAACAAATGGGATAGTACTTTAATTTGAGGAGGGCACGTCATGAAAATTTCAAAGAACGATGCGTTGATATGGTTTGACTTTTTTTCGCAATTGACTGAGGATGAGGAAATTAGCACAAAATATGAAGAAATCATTTACGCTACCTTTGCACAAATTGAGGCAGCGATTGATCATAGAAATGATACGTTAATGTCAGAAATTAAAAGTTTGAAAACTTTGGAGAATAGAACATTCTTTGTGGGGAATGAAAACAAATTCCCGGATGGATGTCGTTCTTGTCTGTTGGGCACTGGTTTGAGTGCCATTCGAAAAACGAACAAATGTAACTTAGTGTGTAAGTTCTGTTATAATTATGGCCATCTGGACAATATTCCTCCGGTGGGGGAAGATATGTGGGAATTTGGGGGCACTAAATTTTATGAGAAAGATTTTGATTTGCTGCTTTCCATCTACCAGAAGCCCACTGGCATTTCCTATGTTTATTTAGAGCCATTCATGGAAATTGAAAAATACTATTCGGTTATTAAGAAATTTAGTGATGCTCAAATTTATCAGCATTTATATACAAATGGCACTTTGGCCACGGAAGAGACCTTGAAAGCATTAGGCGAAGCGGGTCTTAACGAGATCCGTTTTAATTTAGGTGCTTCTGGATGTTCAGACAAAGTTATTGAAAATATAGGAATAGCAAAAAAATATATTAAAAGTGTAGGGATAGAAACACCAATGACGCCTGAATTTTTCGAAGGTTTTTTCAAGAAAAAGCAAGCAATCTTAGAGACGAACCTTGATTTTATCAATTGTGCAGAATTGCATTTAAACGAGAATAACATAGACAATTATTATGGAGAAAACATGTATATTTCCAGACAGGGCTATATATCTCCTGTTTGGAGTCGGGAATTAACACTAAAATTCATGAAAATTGCTGAAAAAGAAAATTGGGATCTGGCAGTTCATGATTGTTCAAACTATACAAAATTTGCAAGAGGTTTAAACTTGAACAGCAAAGAGGGTATGGGCTTCGGCGCCAGTAATTATGCCTGTGAGTTTTCCAGAATTCCATACGAAGTATTTATACCCATACTGAATGATGATAATTTTGAATTTTTAAGTGAAGAAGAATTGCCTGACGACTATAAACCAGTATTGGCATATTGAGAATCTCCCGGACTATGAGTGAAATCAAATAAGCAAGGCACACTACGTAAATAACGTAAAGTGCCTTGCTTATTTTTTGTTAGTTCTTCCATATATTATGGCGTTAGCAAGGTTATACCGGTCATGATCGCTTTTCCATTTTTCAAAAAAGCATAAGTTAACTTATCCGCCTTGCAGTCAATAAATCGAATCCGTTTTAGGCTCTTGTTTTTGAAGAAAGTGTTGGTGAGGGTAGCATTCTGGAAGGTCACTCTGGAAAATTCACAGTTTTCAAAGGAACAGTAGGCGAAGTTTCCGTCGAATACGATGTCGGCAAACTGGGTGGTATTAAAAGTGGTGCGATTCCAAACAGCATTCAACATTGTATTTTTCAGCAAGCTACTGGATTTGATGGATGCCCCCGTAAAATCGGCGCCGGAAAAGTCACAGCTTTTAATTTGGCTGCTTGAAAACGTAGCTTCTTTTAAGGAACAGTTGCGAAACAAACTGTTTACAATATTGGAACCCTGAATATGACTATTACTGATATCGGAATCGGAGAAGTCGCACTCGTTCACATTATTGTTTTTCAGCAGAAGCCCTGACATCTCCGACCCGATAAAAAGGCATCTTTGCATGTTGGAGGAACTGAACTTTTCGTGCAAATTATTTAGTCCGGAAAAGTCCGCGTCAACCCAGTTCCCACTGGACATATCCCAGCCGAGCTTTTTCACTGTGTTTTCGGATGGCGGTTCGGCAGATGTCTTTTCAGTGGTGTCTGCTTGGAAACTTTCTGAAAAATAATTTAAGTCTACCTCCAGAACCTCCGCAAGTCGATTAAAAGTAATGATGTCCGGCATTGACTCGCCTCGTTCCCATTTTCCGACGGCTTGTGAACTAATGGAGAGCAGTTGTGCAAGCTGGACCTGAGAAAGTTTTTTCTCTTTTCGTGCTTCTAAAATTTTATTTCCTATCATTACTGATGTTAACATAGTGAGGATCCTCTCCTTATTTAATTTCGTCTACACTATTATTCTATCCATATTCAAGTGGCATTTCAATACGAAACATGAAACCATCAGTTGCTTTAGTGCTACTTATAGTTGTATTGAGGCGAAATATAGAAATTGTCAAATATAATCTATCCAGAAACTGGAGAAAATTAATGGCAGAGTGACTTATTGCACACTTACTATTTATAATCAGTATGGTATAATAATCATAAAGTGATTAAATTATGGAAGATGGAATCTCCTGGAGCAGATCCAATCAAAGCAAATGTACAAGCACAATAAAATAACTGTCATTAAAAAGTATCTGACTTATTGGTTTGATACTTTTTGTATATGAGAAATATATAGAGACGCAAGGTCAAAGGAGCGTAGGCATATGGATGGTGTTATTCGATTTTTTGATATTCTTAGCAGCCTGGGGGCTAGCGTGATGATGCCTGTTATCATCACTGTTTTCGCCCTGCTTTTAGGCACGGGATTTGGCAAAGCCATCAGGGCGGGGTTGATGGTGGGTGTAGGTTTTGTGGGACTGAACACCATCATCGTACTTCTGGGTGCCAATCTTGGGCCGGCTGCCCAGCAGATGGTTCAAAACGTGGGACTTGAGCTGAACACCATCGACGTAGGCTGGCCCTCCGCTGCGGCGATCGCATTCGGGACGAAGGTGGGAAGCCTCATAATCCCCTTAGGGATCATGATCAATCTCCTCATGCTTTTTGCCCGGGCTACAGAGACCATGATTGTAGATATTTGGAATTACTGGCATTTCGCTTTCACGGGATCGCTGGTCGCCATTCTCACCGGAAGTACTGGCTGGGGTCTCTTTGCCGCAGCCATGAATATGATCATCGTGCTGGTCATCGCTGATGTGACGGCGCCCTTATTCGAGGAATACAACGGTTTGTCCGGAGTCTCCTTGCCCCATGGATTTTCAGGGGCTTATGCGCCCATCGCATGGGCGGTGAACAAGGTGATGGACCATATTCCTATCATCCAGTCCATCGATGTCGACGCAGGTAAGCTGGAAAAGAAACTGGGCGTATTTGGCGAGCCCATCCTCATGGGAACCCTGATCGGTCTGGGAATCGGCGCACTGGCCTACGGAATAGGAGACTACGGACGGATCCTGCCCTTAGCCATCACTATGGGTGCGGTGCTGGTGCTGATTCCGAAGATGGCACAGATACTCATGGAGGGATTGACACCGGTGTCAGAAGCGGCTAAGGTTTTTCTGCAGAAACGGTTCTCCACCGGTAGAAAAATTTACATCGGACTGGACTCCGCCGTCGCCCTGGGACATCCTGTTACCCTGGCCGTTGGCTTGATCCTGACTCCGGTGACTATTTTGCTGGCACTCGTCGTGCCGGGAAACCAGTTCATTCCTTTTGCGGACCTTTCATCCATCCCTTTCATGCTGATCTTTGTGGTCCCCATCTGTCGTGGAAATGCCTTCAGGACATTTGTGGTTGGCCTTGTCATTCTGTCTGCGGGACTTTTGATTGCCACAGGCCTTGCACCTCTATACACCCAGGCGGCCATGGAAACATCGTTTCAGATGCCTGAAGGGGTGAAATACATCTCCTCCATCTGCGATGGGGCCAACCCTCTGACCTGGACATTTGTCACAGCGGTGAACCTGGCTGGAAGTACAGGAGGAGCTGCGGTACTGGGAGCCATGTCTCTGGGACTTGCTGGTTGGAACCGGTACAGGATTGGACGAAAAGAATAATGAAGATGGTATACTTTAGTTATTACAAAATAAAATATTAAGGAGTGGAGTTTATGACAGTATTGTTAATTAATGGAAGTCCAAATGCGAAAGGCTGTACATACACAGCATTGAGTGAAGTAGAAAACAAATTAAATGAACAGGGAATAAAGACGGAAATTATCCATGTAGGAAATAAAGATATCAGAGGATGTATTGGATGCCGTAAATGCAAAACCACAGGGAAATGTGTGTTTGATGATCTGGTTAATGAAGTAGCAATAAAATTTGAGCAAGCCGACGGTATCGTGATTGGATCACCGGTATATTTTGCGTCAGCAAATGGAACACTGATATCATTTATCGACCGTCTGTTCTATAGTGTCCCTGCTGATAAGAGTATGAAGGTAGGGGCAGCCGTTGTATCCGCAAGAAGAGGAGGCTGCTCAGCAACCTTTGATGAAATCAATAAATATTTTGCAATTTCAGGTATGCCGATTGTTTCCAGCCAATACTGGAACAGCGTTCATGGCAATACACCAGAGGAAGTGCGAAAAGATGAAGAAGGAATGCAGACAATGCGCACATTAGGTAAAAATATGGCGTTTTTAATCAAAAGTATTGCGTTAGGAAAAGAAAAGTTTGGCTTGCCAGAAAAAGAGACAAGAATCGGGACCAATTTTATTCGATCATAAAACAGTTAACATACAGATAACACGTTGTTAACGTTAGCTAAATCAAAGAAGGAATCTACTCAGTTATAATAAGGATATAAAATTATTAATTAATTGAGAGGAGATTCACAATTTGAAAAGATTTAGTTCGATTTTTATGGTTTTACTTATGTCTGCAGTATTATTTGCAGGTTGTAGTTCAGGGGGCGCCAGCACAGATGATGCAGCAAAGGTTACAGGTGAAATCATTGCAGGAGGTTCAACATCAACGAAAAATATCATGGAAGCTTCAGGGGAAGAATTTAGTGCCCTTAATCCGGATGTAGCTTTCGAATATAATGCAACAGGTTCTTCTGATGGAGTAAAGGGTGCAAATGAAGGAACCTACATGCTGGGCACAGCTTCAAGAGAAATCAAAGAAGATGAAAAAGCCTGGAAGCTTACTGAAAAGGTATTTGCTTATGATGGGATTGCAGTAGTAGTACATCCATCTAATGAAGCATTTTCAGACATCACAACTGAACAAATCGCTCAGATATTCAAAGGAGAAATTACGAACTGGTCAGAATTAGGTGGCGCTGATGCTCCAATCGTTGTAGTCAGCAGAGAAGATGGTTCAGGTACAAGAGGCGCTTTTGAAGAACTCTTAGGGTTTGAAGATGCGCTTACTCAGGAAGCTACTATTGCAGAAGGAAATGGAAATGTTCAATCTACAGTAGCTGGAAATGAAAATGCAATTGGTTATGTGTCATTCACTTATATCGACGAGACTGTTAAAGCTTTAAAGGTTGAAGGCGTTGCTCCTACAACTGAGGATGTTCTTAATGAAACCTATCCGATTTCCAGACCATTTGTTATGATTTATCATGAAGATAATCTTTCTGATGCAGCAAAAGCATATATCGATTTCCTCATGAGTGCTGATGGACAGAAAATCGTTGAAGATGAAGGCGGAATACCGCTAGCAAAATAATTACAAATAACTTCTTCAGAAAAACTCCTTTTTTAGGGAGTTTTTCTGCGTGATTCTTCCGCCGGTTTGTTAAAAAGAACTGAATTGTTTAACATAAATGTAACAGTAACTTAACAAGGGCCCGATGAAAAAATTCCTTATTTTGATATACTGGGGGAAAAAGAGAATAGGAGTTTTAGAATAATGAAAAGTCCAAAATATGACCATATTATTTCTGAAGAGGAAAAGGTACTTTTATATGATGATTTAAAGAGAATATTAACACGGGAAAAACGTCGTATAGAGGATCAGATTTGTGATTTCAAGTTAGATATCTTGGATAACGACCTATTATTTTTGATTAATGAGGAAAAAGATAGAAGTAAGATCGAAATGATTCCTCAGGAAATAAAAAGATTATGCAAGAAAATCAACGAAAAAAACCAGGTTATTATCGAAATCAATGAGAAATTGGAAATTATCCACCATCAAAAAGAAAAACTTAAACACTTATCAAGTTGCAATGAAGATACATCCGTTTGAGCGTTTCCGTTGATTCATATTTCTTCCTTTATTAAATCTGATTAGAGCATTGGGGTCATGGGAGTTTTAACAGAAACTTAAATGATCCTTAACTTTTTGTTCCTTCGGAAATAACATTCAAACGGTACGATGTAATAGGTGGTAGAAATCACCAGAGTATGAGATTTGATTCTAAAGGAGGAAATTTGATGAAGATTAAGAAATTCAAAAAATCAGCCGCAGCTGTTTTGCTGGCTGGGATCATGCTGGCAGGTTCCATTGCTCCGGCTATGGCAGCAGGGAATACGGCGAAACTCACAGGAAACGGCAAGGATGTCAAAAACGTCATCGTATTGATATCTGACGGATGGGGATACAATCAAATTCTGGCAACGAATTATTTTACGGAAGGTACGGCAAAAGCCCAGGAATATGAGAATTTCCCGACCAAGACGGCCATGAGCACATATTCTTTTGGAGCAACCGGTGTAGCTGACGATGAAGAATCAATTTACACACCATCACTTTGGAGTGACTTTGATTTATTCAAGAACAATCCAACAGATTCAGCAGCTGCCGGAACTGCAATGTCCACTGGCACAAAAACCTATGATGCGGCTATCGGTGTAGATCAGGAATTGGAAGACCTGAAGCACATTTCAGAGGATTTTGAAGAGCTGGGCAGGGCGACGGGTGTTATTTCTTCGGTTGAATTCAGTCATGCAACCCCTGCAAGCTTTGTCGCACACAATGCAAGCCGGAACAACTACAGCGATATCGCAAACGGAATGATTTCCAGTGCAACAGACGTGATCATGGGCGCAGGAAATCCTTGGTATGACGACAATGGAAATCTGAGAACTAAACCAGATTATAGATATGTGGGTGGACAGGCAACCTGGGATGCTCTTGTAGCTGGGACATCGGGTAGTGATGCTGACAATGATGGTGATACAGATAATTGGAATCTGATCCAGACCAAGGATGCATTCGAAGCCCTTCAGACAGGAGAGACGCCAGACAGACTGATCGGTGTGCCTCAGGTAATTACGACACTTCAGCAAAACAGAAGTGGTGATAAAAAAGCGGATGCTTATGACGTTGATTTCAATGACAATGTACCTACGCTTGAAATCATGACTAAAGGCGCATTAAATGTTCTTGACAACGATGAGGATGGGTTCTTCCTGATGGTTGAGGGTGGTGCCATCGATTGGGCCGGGCATGCCAACCAGAGCGGTCGCCTTATCGAGGAACAAGCAGAGTTTAACGATGCGGTTGATGCTGTCATCGAGTGGGTAGAAACCAATAGCAGCTGGAGCGAGACTTTGGTCATCGTTACAGGAGACCACGAAACTGGATACCTGACTGGGAGCTTGGGAGTATACGACGAGGTCGTGAATAACGGCGAGGGCGTGATGCCGACGATGGCCTGGAATAGCGGTGACCATACCAATCAGTTGATTCCTTTCTTTGCCAAAGGAGCTGGCGCTGAGATCTTCAAAAAAGCAGCTGATGAGAAAGATCCTGTGAGAGGAAGCTACCTGGACAATACGGAACTTTCTGTTGTGATCCGCGAATTGATCAACTGATAAGAATCTAAAATAGAAGCCCTCGTGATCATTGAGATCTGCGAGGGCTTCTATTTTGATTATAGTTTTTTTTAGTCAGCATAATTTACGAATTCATCCACCAGTGTTTCAATTTTGTCTCGAAGAATTCGGGCCTCCTCCAGTTTTTCTTCAAGGGTACCTGTGAATTCCTCGGGATCCTCCAGATCCCAGTTCATGCGGTTTCGTATGCCAGGGAAGATTGGGCACTGTGCCTCAACTTCTTTGCTGCAGACGGTAATAATATAATGATAAAGACGGCCTTCCTTATAGAAATCGAAAACGCTATCGACGCTGTGTTGGGAGATGTCGATTCCATATTCCTTCATCACTTGAATGGCGAGGGGACTGATCTCCTTTTTTTCTAGACCAGCACTTTCGGCAATAAAATGCTCACCGTATTTGTGATTCAAGATGGTCTCTGCTATCTGGCTGCGAAAGGAATTGTGGACACAGACGAACAAAACTTTGATTTTTTGTTTTTTTAACATCGCGGTTCTCCTTTCAAATGGATTTTTATAGACGAGGAAAGTTCGACTAGCTCGCTGGGGTCCAAACTTTCCTAGTCTACTTGACTAACGCGTCGAAGACGCTATTCTTGTAAATCAAATAACGAGCTTCAAACTTTCGGGTACTCTTCGGGAATGATCCCCAATAATTTTTTCAATCTGAAACCAGTGGGATACCCGGAACACATTGTGGGGTAGGTAACCCCTATTATAGGAACAATCAATAAGCAATACCTGGATACCGGCTTCTGCAAGTTCCAGTGCATTCTCGTATCGGTCTTCAATAAAGAAATCAGCTTGAAGTTCTAATGCTTTCTCTACCTTGTAATGGCTGCCGAGATGTGTGATAGAATCCAATGGGATCTGATGTTTTTGTAACCATTGAACACTGATATCCGTAAGTTTTTCTTCCCTTGCCGTAACGAAATGGAGGTAGTGATGATTGTGAAGGTTAGTAAGCACAGAATGAACACCGATTCGGATATCTGCCTCGGAATGAAGCTGTTCGCAGTTTTGTTGGTAGAAGTTGTGGTAAATCGCCTGATCCACACCAAGAAGTTTATGGATCTCGTACATAGTCACATCCTCAGGTTGCAAGTTCGACTTAAAATACGCATTTGCACTTGCAAGCCAATAGTAGGGCTCTGTGATCGTTCCATCAATATCGATACAAAGATTTAAACTTTTCAACAGGGATTCCTCCTTAAATTTCATTATACTCCTATTGTAGCATCTGGAATAACAGGATTTTTTATAAGCAGGTTAAGTTTTGGTAAAGTTCTGTGATTTAAGAACCTTTCATGTGCCATTACTCGTAAGAGCTGTTGTAATATTACAATCACTGAATTATAATTTAAATAATGATGAAGATATGACCATTAGCAAAGTCGCAGAAATTTACCTTGTCTCACTTTGATATTCCAGAATATCTCCCGGTTGACAATCTAAAGCTTTGCATATAGCCTCCAATGTTGAGAATCTTATGGCTTTTGCTTTTCCATTTTTCAATATGGAGAGATTTGCCATCGTTATTCCGACTTTCTCGGTAAGTTCAGTTACACTCATTTTTCTTTTTGCCAGCATCACATCAATATTGATTATTATCGCCATTTTAGCCACCTCATACAGTTAAATCATTTTCTGATTTTATGTCCAGAGCTTCTTTCAGTAGCCTTTCAAGTACGGCGGCAAAGACAGAAACTACCAGCGCAGCAAAAACAGGGGCTGCTCCAACGAGAATAAGGCCTGGAGAATCATCCTTCTCTGCGATGAGATAAACGAAAGGCAGCATCAACAGGTACAAAGCACTGATTGTGCCTGCGCAATATTTGATAGTTTTCAAAGCTTGTACTGATCGTTCAGAAAATGCCTTGTTCATGTCGATATAGCCTAAAAGTTTAAAAGTTTGATACAGAGCAAAGTAAAAAATCATCGCGGTAACATACATGCCGATTAACACCGGATATAACATATGGGCATAATCTGGATTTACCGGATTATTGGCCAACCAGGGCAATCCCAATATCGACATAGCGAGGACAGGGATACCAATAAGGATAACAGCAGATTTTAAAAATAGTGTTGTTCCATGTTTCATAAAAAGCACCTCACAGAATTAGTGTTATTTATATCATAACAAAAAATATATCGTTTATCAATAAATATTTATTCTTAATGATGTTTGCATTATTAGAATTATTCGACTATATTCGATTAAATATAATCAGAATCAGAGGTGAGACTGTGAATCTATTTCAAATTATCCCACAGGATTTATTTAAACCATTAACGAGCAAATACAAGGAAACCTATCTCGATTGTCTGCAACTGATTTATAACACTTACAAAACTGAGCTATCCTTTGGAGTAGACAAGGAAATCATCGTGGACGCACTGGAACATTATTTTGATAATGAACCTGCCTTGGAAATGGTGTTTGACGAGGATGATAGTGAGGTTGCCAGGGATTCCCGAGCCAAAGCCAATGCCATTCTAAGACGGCTGAGAGACAGCGGCTGGATCGAATATGAACCTGCCAACGACTTCAAGACCAGAGTCAACCTCCTTGACTATGCGGCTACCCTGATTGAATCCTTCGATAAAATCATCCGAAATGACGAAATGGAGTATCAGAGTCTGGTTTCCCAGATCCACGCGACTTTGCTGAATCAGAATGGTTATGTAAAGCCTTACGAATATATCATCAAGCGGGTTTTAGAAAATACCGAGGAACTGATGGTGGGATTCAAGAAGCTGAACTCCAATATCAAGAAATATATCGATGCCATCACCAATGAAAAGTCAGCTGGGGAGATCGTCCAGGATTTCTTTGTCTATCAAAAGGATATCGGCTCAAAAGCCTACCACCGCATTAAGACCAGTGACAACATCTCCCATTTCAGGTCTGCAATTATCGAAAAGCTCTACGAGATCCTTAATGATGATCAGATTTTCAGTCGGGCGGTACAGGGCTACATGGAAATTGAACAGCTTTCGGATACAACAATAGCAACTGATTCCCTCAGAGGGAAAATTGTCATCATGATTTCTGCCTTTCGAAATTATGATGAAATCATTTCAGAGATCGACTATAAGCATTCTAAGTACATGGGGAGCGCTATTGCCCGGGCTAAGTTTTTATTGACCAATACGAACAATGCGGAGGGCAAAATTGCGAGAATCCTGGCGTATCTTTCAGAAGAATTCAATAGGGAAGCTGCACTGGATCTAAATGATGAACTCGACGATGCCATGCTTGAGATTTTCAATATCTTTCCCCAAGGCTTTCTCGACAGTGATTCCTTGTACGTGATGCCTATTTCCAGAAAAATGTCTTTGCCCGAGGTGCTCAGCGGAGATCTCGGAATTTCCGATGAAGAAAGGATGCTTCGAAAACTGGCTATGCAGGAGAGGAGCCACAGCAGGTTTTCGAGAAAAAATATCAACGCTTATGTGGATGAGATCCTGAAGGAAAATAAAGCGGTTCTGGCTTCGACACTGCCGTTGGATTCCAAAAGAGATCTGATCCGAGTGATATTCATCAGTCTTTACGGGCGGGACAAAAAGTCAAAATATAAATCGATTTCTAAGGATGAGATTGTAGCGATTAATCATTTTAAGTTCTGCGATTTTATGATTGAAAGGAGTGAGTGATGAAGATGGATGTTTTCAAAGAGAGCCAGGTTCAGAAAGAAAAATTTAGATTGGCAGCCAATAAACTTTTAAACAGCTGTTTTGTCATTAAGAAAAAAGAAGACACAAGAAACGATTACATCTTCATCCTTCAAAATAAAGAGCTTTTTGTGGAGTATTTCGAAATGCTCGGATATAAAATTGAAATTAATGAAAACCAGGGAGTTGCAACCCTTATCAATATAAACGGGACCGGAAGGCTGAGACTAAAAAAGATCGAAAGTATCCTTCTGTTGATCCTGAGACTTTTGTACATTGAGAAGCGTATGGAATTGAGTCTGACGGAAGATGTTGTGGTGCTGGCAGATGAGATCTTTCAGAAATATGGAATGCTCAAGATCGAAGCCAAGGCAAATTTGGATAAGACGACGATCCGGGACGTCATCCGATTGTTCAAGCGTTATAATATTGTTTCAAATATTGATCGGGATGTCACCTTGTCTGATGCCCGGATCAAAATCTTCCCATCCATTCTGTTCGCAGTGCCCAACGAAAGTCTCAACAGCATTTACGATGCGGTCAATGCGAAATTGAATCAATATGCATTTGGAGGTGAGTCAAAAGATGACGAAGAAACTGACCAGGATTAGACTGATCAATTGGCACTATTTTGTTAACGAAACGATTAGTGTGAACGGATCCTTTCTGATTAGCGGAGAGAATACTGCTGGTAAATCCACAGTCCTCGATGCCATCCAGCTGGTTTTGACTACCAACCACAGAAAATTCAACACGGCAGCTAATGAAAAAAGCAGCCGTGACCTGAAGGGCTATGTCCGCTGCAAAACGGGAAATGAAGACAATGCGTATATTCGAACAGGAAGCGTCATCACCTATGTTGCTCTGGAGTTCTACGAGGAGAAGGCGGCAAGGTACTTTACATTAGGAGTGAAGATCGACTCCCCGGACGAGGAGAGCAAGCTGACAATCAAATGGTTCAGAGAAGAGGGCCGTTTGGAAGAACTGAGTTTTTTGACCAGTGGAAGGCCATCTATGACAGAGGAATTTAGAAGAAACGACCGTAAGGTCAACCTGATATCACAGATTTCCGAGGCTAAGGCAAGATTTGGACAAAGGCTTGGAAATCTGGAGGACCGTTTTTTTGATATGATTCCAAAATCTCTGGCTTTTAAGCCAATGGATAACGTGAAGGAGTTCATCAACCGGTTTATCCTCGCTGAAAAGACCATCGAGGTTGCGACACTGAGGAACAATATCGCATCCTTGAAAGAACTCGAGGATCTCATGTGCATTACAAAAGAAAAAATCGACGATCTGAAGTCGATACTTTCCAAAAACGAAGAAATCATCGTAAAAGATCGAGAAATTAAGACCAACGAGGTTTTGATCAGAAAAGCTGAAATCGAGGCAAAAAAGCTGGAAGTTGAATTTTTGGAAAAAAACAGCCAAATGATCAGTCACGAGCTTCAAAGTGAGCAAAACAGATTTGAAAGATTGAGTTCCAGCCTTCAAAACGAACGAGATCGTCAGACAAGCCTCCAGGTGGCTATGGGACAGAATGAGACGGTACAATTAATCAAGGATACCAGACATCGGATTGAAATTCTGAAAAAAGACAAGGACAATGCCCAACAGTCATTAGATAAACTGAATAAAATGCTGAAGAATATGTCTGAAGCGTTGACCCTGCTCAACCAGTTTGAAGTCTATGTTATCTCCAGGGAAAATCTGATGTCCCTGGGATCTGCTGAAATCGATGCTGGGTTAAAATCTGAGCACCTCTTCTTGCTAAAAAAAGAGCTTTCCGCTCTACTGGATGATTACAGCTCTGACAACGTCAGGCAGAAGGACCTGTTGGAAAACTATAAAAGTCAGAAAATCAAGCTCGAGCAGGAGATCCGCAATCTGAAAAATAAGAAGATGACCTATCCAGAAAATACAGTGAAGCTTGTGATGGCACTGAATAAGGAGTTCCTGAGACAGGGAATCCGAAGTGAACCCAGAATATTGTCCGACCTGCTGGAAATTACCGATCCAAAATGGCAAAATGCAGTAGAAGGCTACCTGAATACCCAGCGATTCTATATCATTGTTGAACCTCAGCACTATAAGGTTGCCCTGGAGGTATACAACAGAATAAAAAAAGAAGTCCACACGGTCGGTCTGGTCAATACAGGCAAGCTGGATATCAAGGTCGGCGCGGACAGGGAGGCCCTTGCCTACGTGATGAAAAGCGAAAACCGGTGGGCAAAAGCCTATGTTATCTACCTTCTTAATCGGGTCTTCCGTTGCGAGGATGTGGAACAACTGAAGGACCACAAGGTGGCGATAACACCTGATTGCATGCTGTACCAGAATTTTGCCGTCAGAAAAATAGATGAAAAAGTCTACCGCACTCCCTTTATCGGAACCTACGCATATGAAGTTCAGCTGAAAATCAAGGAGGCTGAACTTGAAACCGTCGACATTGAGATTGCGGATGCACAAAAGAATTTGAAAAGGTTGCAATCGGTCATCGAAAAGCTGGCAGCATGCAGCGTTGAGGTCCTGGAGGAGAATATGGAGGCTCCCTTTGGATTAAAAACCGCCAATGATCAGATACAGAAGGAAACCCTGGAGCTGAAAAAGGCGGAAAGCGACCCCAGCTATATCCAGATTCAGATCCAGATCGAGGAATGTGAAAAACTGATCAAAAAGCTTCAGGAAGATGTGAATCGAACCAACATGCGTATCGGAAGCCATGAAAATCAAATCAAGAGCAATCAAAAAATGATCAGTGAGGTCACATTTTATATTCAAACCCTGGAAAACAATTTCA
Organism: Eubacteriaceae bacterium; assembly: GCA_013335935.1. Taxonomy (GTDB): domain Bacteria; phylum Bacillota; class Clostridia; order Eubacteriales; family Alkalibacteraceae; genus JAAXUP01. The sequence continues at coordinate 25,758 of JAAXUP010000013.1, forward strand.
GGGAGCTATGCGAAAGCGACATTGAATCCGCTGAGCTTGGGCTGAATAAATTCCGAGAACAGGTCAAGCAAAAAGCGCCGGCGACCATCGTACAGAATTTTTCACCCATGAAGACTGGAATGCAGAATAAGAAAAGTGAGTTGACTGGTGAACTTGTCAAACTACAGATCAACTACTGCAGCAAAAATGATTGCGATTTGGGATCGGGGGATGAGCAGATCCAGGAATACATTAATGAACATCATAAACTTGTGGCTTCTGATATCGTTAAATATGAGGAAGATTTGGAAAAGGCCAAGGAAAATTGCCACATGGAATTCAGGGAGTCCTTCCTTGCCAGCCTTAAGGAATATATTGGAGACGCCAAAACTGAATTTAGAAACCTCAACGCAGCCTTAAAGGATATCTACTACGGAGAGGATAGTTATAAGTTTGAGTTGACCTCAAACAAGAAAAAAGAGAGTATCTATCAGATGATCACTTCCAGGAGGAACGAGGAAGGATTCAATTTGTGGTCCTCGTCCTTTGAGGAGGAATACAAGGAGGAGATGGAGGATCTCTTCGCTAAGCTCACTGCATACGACGACAGGGGTGAAAAAGTCCTGGCGGAGTACACGGATTACCGGAGTTATCTGGATTATGACATCATTGTCGAGAAAAAGGACGGTACCGTCCAGCGTTTTTCCAAGATCTACGGAGAAAAAAGCGGAGGAGAGACACAGACACCTTATTATGTAGCTATCGCGGCATCCTTTGTTCAACTTTATAAACTGGGGGATACCATTCGGATCATCATGCTGGATGAAGCCTTCGACAAAATGGATGACAACAGGATAGCCACCATGATGGATTTCTTGAATAGCCAGAATTTCCAAATTATCCTGGCTACTCCTCCTGCGAAACTTGAAGTGATTGGTGAAAAGGTGGATACGATCCTGATGGCCATGCGGGAAGGGACGAACAGCATTATCGAGGAGTATGATTTATGATAGGGAAATACGAAAAGACGATCCTGAATTCGCTTCTGGATAAATATGAAAAGAGCAAGAGCTTTACCGGTGGCAACAAGGTAAATCAAAGGTTTTTTGCCAAGGTTGCAGCGCTGTTTCCGAAATACGCCGATCATGCGAACTTCGAAGTGTTCCAAGTAGTGAATGAAGCTATCGACATCTTAGCGCGAAAAGGAATGATCACGGCAAAAATCAGCAAGGCAAATGTATGCAGTGAAATCACCCTGAACCCGGAGGAGATCCAACAATCGTATCATTACATTGGCAGGATCCAGAAAAAAGAGGTCAATTTCGCTGTACTAGAGCTGCTCGACAAATATAAGGACAGGAACGATATCCTCCAGCGATTTTGCCAAATACAGATTGAAAGGATCCAGGAGAACCGATCCATTCAGTTTTTCGGCGGAGACCTACAGGAATTTGGAAACATCCTTCGGGCGGTGGATCTCATTTTCAAAGTCGAATCGGAAACCTTTGTCAGAGATTTTTCTGTTCGGGTTTTCAAGGATTCAAAAATATTCGACCATATCCGTTTCAAGGTAGTGAGTTTACTTTACGAGTATGGTGACTTTCCGGAAAAGGACCAGGTACTTGAAAGCCTGAATATTATTAAAAACCCCACTTATATAAACTTCAAGGGGGCAGGTGCAATTTCCATATCAAGGCAGCGGATCGATATGAACTTGTTCAAGGGCGACATTGCAATCTCTTCATCAATGCTTGGAGATGTGGACCGAATTGAAATCACAGGAAAGATCGTAATGACTGTTGAGAATCTTACAAGCTTTCATACCGTAGAAGGCAAAGATGCATTTTTGATTTATTTGGGAGGATTTCATAACCGTATCCGACGAGAATTCATTAAAAAAATTCATCTACAAAACCCCAACGCAGAATTTTATCATTTTGGAGATATCGATGCAGGAGGATTCCATATTCTTGAGCATCTGAGGAAAGCTACAGGAGTGGAATTCAAACCTTATAAAATGGATTTGGATACGCTTAAGTGTTATCAGAATTACTCAAAGAGTTTAACCGAAAATGATAAAGAGAGATTGAAAAGGTTCAAAGACAGCGAGTTTGCCGAGGTAATTGACTATATGTTGGAGAATAACTGCAAGCTGGAACAGGAAGCGATACAGCCTTGAAACGTCCCCCCTGTCCGCGTTAATTAGTTTATGGAGGTGTTAACATGCTTAATAAAGCCTTGCTTATTGCTATAAATGCCCATCAGGGTCAAACGGATAAAGCAGGACAGCCATACATTTTGCATCCTTTGAGAGTGATGTTATCAAGAAAAAATGAACTTGAGAGAGTTTGTGCGGTACTTCATGATGTAATAGAAGATACGGATATCACATTTGATGATTTAAGAAATGATGGCTTTACTGAAGAAATGATAGCAGTATTAGATGCCCTAACAAGGCGAGATGGGGAAACTTATGAAGAGTTTATTGATAGAGTCATTGATAATAAGATCGCATGTAATGTAAAGTTAGCTGATTTGTATGACAATATGGATTTATCACGGATTGAAACTCCTTCAGAAGACGACTATAAAAGGATTGAAAAATATCGTAAAGCGGCAGCTCGAATTCTTTTAACTCTTGAAGAAGAAGGGGAAACGAAAATAGCTACTCGGGGGTGATTCTTTATGAAGAGAACGAGAGAATATTTTAGAGGGTGTCTAGTTGGCGGTGCTATTGGTGATGCACTAGGTTGGCCGGTAGAATTTATGAAGGCAAGCGCAATTACCCGAGAATTTGGGCCTGAGGGCGTTCAAGATCTGCAAATTTCATCTTCTGGAAAAGCAGAGATTACTGACGACACTCAGATGACGCTTTTTACAGCTGAAGGCATATTAAGAGCCCAAACGAGAGGTCATCTTAAAGGCATTTGTCATGAGTCCTCAGTAGTGTTTTTTGCATATCAGAGGTGGCTGCTTACACAAGGGTATCCACGAGTAAAAGAATACGACTGGATTTATGATGGCTGGCTTTTAGAAATCAGGGAACTTCATGCAAGAAGAGCCCCTGGTAACTCATGCTTATCTGCACTTTTAAGCAAGAAGCAGGGAATAAGGAGCGAACCGATTAACAATAGTAAAGGCTGTGGCGGAGTAATGAGGGTCGCGCCTGCAGGATTATTTTATCGACAAGAGTCGGCGTTTACTATGGCTGCCGATTTTGCTGCGCTTACTCATGGGCATCCCTCGGGTTATCTGTCAGCCGGAGCACTGGCATATCTGATAGCCTTGGTTATAGAAGGTTCTGACCTTGAAACGGCAGTATGTCGTACTCTGAGGGAACTTGAACATTTTGATAATCATGAGGAATGCAGGCAAAGTTTAGAAAAGGCTGTGGAACTTTCAAAGACCAATATTTCAGATGCTGAAGCAATCAGCCGAATTGGGGAAGGTTGGACAGGTGAAGAGGCCTTAGGGATTTCAGTATACTGTGCATTAAAACACCAGGATGATTTTAAGAAAGCCTTGATTGCGGCGGTAAACCACAACGGAGATAGCGATAGCACAGGTGCGATTACCGGAAATATTCTCGGTGCCTATTTGGGACTAAGCAAAATTCCAATTGAATGGATCGAACATGTTGAACTAAAAAATATCCTGATCCAAATTGCAGATGATTTGATAATTGAGTATAATGAGGATAACGTAGACTGGAATCGGTATCCCGGATATTAGAAGTTCGAAACGTCAACACGTCCACCTGGTAGTATTTTATAGCTCTCATTATTGGGAGTCTTTTTTTTTAGACTAGGAAAGTTCGACTAGCTCGCTGGAGTCCAAACTTTCCTAGTCTACTTGAATAACGCCCCGCAGACGCTATTCTTGTTGTGCGGCTATATATTTGCGTAAAAAATGAACATTTTGGGGTCATAAGGGAGAGCATAAAATTAGTTGACTAAATAGTTTTTATACAGTATAATTTCGACATAAGAGCAATTTTGTAAAACTGTCAATAAGAACAAAATGAATGGGAACTAAAATGAGAAAGTTTCAAGAAATTCACTATACTGAGGTGCAGGTGATCTTATGAACAAACCAAAAGTAAATTATTATGTTTTTCTTCCGGTATTTTTGCTCCTTGCAGGCTGTATCATTTTTAGTGTCGCCGATAATAAAACATTTGTTGATCTGACGGTTAGCCTATATTATTCAATCTTAGATCAATTTGGATGGCTTTTCTTATTAACGACAGTTGTAATGCTGATTGTTTGCATCTGGCTTTATTTCTCGCCATTTGGCGAAACAGTGATCGGTGGTAAAAAAGCAGTACCCCTAATGGACAGGTGGAGCTGGTTTACGATCACCCTATGTACGACTATCGCATCCGGCATTGTATTTTGGGGAGCTGCCGAGCCGGTTCAGCATATTCTCAATCCTCCTGTGTCGTCTGGACTTGCAGCATCATCACCTCAAGCAGCGGTGTTTGCAATGTCTACGATTTATACCCACTGGACGGTTCTGCCCTATTCGATATATACCTTAACCGGTCTGATGTTCGCATTCGGGTATTACAATATGAAAAGAAAGTTTTCACTTGGGGCGGCGATTGCTCCCCTGCTAAAAAAAGAAGATAATATATGGATCAATTCCATCATCGATATTATCTGTGTTTTTGCGCTTGTTGCAGGACTTGCGGCATCCCTGGGAATCGGAGTACTGAATATCAGCGGCGGGTTTTCCAAATTGACTGGAATTGAAGTAAATCGCGGAATGTGGGCAGTCACAATCATCATCATTGTATGTATGTTTATGATATCATCAGTCTCCGGGATCATGAAGGGTGTAAGGATACTCTCGAACATAAATACGTACTTTTATATTGGCATGCTGCTGGTCATTTTACTCTTTGGTGGAACGGTATTTATACTGTCATTTGGGATGGAAGGATTGGGATCATTTATCGATAATTTTTTCAGTAAGGCTTTATTCACCGGAGCAATATCAAATGATCCCTGGGCAAAGGATTGGCCGATGTTTTATTTTGGGAACTGGATGGCATGGGCACCAATATCTGCTGTTTTTTTGGGAAGGATCGCTTATGGTAGAAAAGTAAAAGAATTTATCCGAATGAACTTGTTTGCCACATCTGCCTTCAGCGTTGTCTGGTTTATGATTATCTCTGGAGCAACAGTGAACATGCTTTTCAACCATCCTGGAAGTGGGATACTTGAAGCATACCAAATGGGTTACGAGAATGTGATTTACCAGCTTTTTCAAAATCTCCCACTGCCAGCCATCATGATCCCTCTGTATTTGTTTGTTGTGATCATTTCATTTGTAACCGCATCTGATTCTACTACCATAGCGATTGCCGGAGTATGCAGCAAGGGAATCACCTTGGATAGTCCTGAATCTTCACAATCCTTAAAAATTGCCTGGGGGGTTATAATTGCTGCCCTAACCTGGATCATGCTCAGTGTAGGAGATGGAATTACAGGGGTTAAGATGCTTTCTAATATTGGAGGACTGCCAGCACTGTTTTTTACGATTGTAGTGACAGTGGGTGCAATCAAAGTTGGTCTGCATCCTGGAAGATATGACAAAACTTCGGATGAGGTTGAGGAATCGATCCAGCATGAAATAACAAAGGATGAAAACAATGAAAATTCATATCAGGTCAATAGTAGCGTTGGGTTATTGGATGAAATAGATTAAATTGACCAAAGTACAAAGTGGGATATATTCATTTTTCGATGAATATATCCCACTTTATTAGGTAGTACTATTCCGGACGCAGCAAGCGAATGTTCTGAATTGGAATCTCTTCTAAAAACTTCTCGGCTTCTTCAATAGCGGACTTTATTTTCTCTAAAGGCAGACCCATGTATGTCCAGCGGGTGATGTCCGTAGCATCTCTGATTTCTTTATGGGTCAAATCAATGATCCCGTTCAACTTTGCCCGGTATAATCCCGACCAGACACTGTCCCCCATAAGTGTAGATTTTTTTACAATATGCGCATCTACAGGCAGTGACAGCTCTTTTGCTGCCGTGTAGTTTTCAATAAAAAGAGTATGCTTTGGACGGTATTCCGACCAGGCCTCAATATAAAACATCATGTCTCTATCGTTCGCCAGGATTTCCCTGGAAATAAACCGGAGGGATACTAAGGTATAGAACAGATAACTGTCGGTCTTGAAATGTTCCCGAAGAATTTTTAAGCATCTTTTTGAGTGAGCGGCAATCAGTTTATAGGCAACATCAGTCTTGCCATTAGGGAAATAATAATAAATAAGCGAATGATTGATTTTTGCCAGTCGGGAAATCTCCCGGATTTTCGTACCATCGAAGCCGTTTTCATAAAATAATTCTGTTGAAATGTCCAGAAGCTTTTGTGAGGTTATTTTACTTTTTTTATTTTCCATAATCCCTTTTCCTAATCTAAGATGTACTCATTATAGCACAATTAAGTGAGATATTAACAATATAAACAGAAATATTCTAAAAATTATACTGTATAAAAAATAGTTGACGCGGTAGTTTTTATACAGTATAATTTGTGCATGAGAACGAATTCATCAGCCGGAAAAAAGGCTGACTGGATGAGGAAAAAAATGAAACACGAGAGGAGTTATTAATGAAATCCTATGAACAGTATGTTTCAAAGACCGATGTAGAAAGGATCCACGAAAATACACTGAGGATCTTGTCTGAAGTCGGTGTCAGATTTGAAAGTGAAAAAGCTATTGAAGTATTTAAAAACCATGGCGTTAAGGTAGAGGGTGACACCGTTTACATCGATGAAGACACTCTGAAGAAATGCCTTGCTACAGCCCCCAGTACTTTTGAAATGGTCGTAAACCATGATGGAACCCGGCAAACCTTAGGTGCCGGTGCAATGCTCACCTGCGTAATCGGACATCCGGCTTACATTGCAAAAGAAGGCAGAATTGAACAGATCACCAGCCAGGACTCCATTGATCAATTCAAAATGTCGGAGTCATCTGCTGTTGCAAATTCATCGAACTTGAATTTCGCATTTTTGAATGGGCTACACCCAACAGAGGAACAACAGGCATTAGGCCAAATTGCATTTTTGCTGAAATACTCGAATAAATATAAAATCCATAGTGACCCTTTTGTCATAGGGTTTTCAGCGGATAAGTCTTATGAGTATTCGAAAAAAGGCATCGATTTGATGAAAAACTTCTTTGGTTTACAGGATAAGCATGTGATGCTTACCATTATCAATCCTCTTTCACCGCTTTGTTTTGATGCTGGTCCCATAAATAAGATGCTTGCCTATACGGAAGAAAATCAGGTCTGTGCCATATCCCCTTGCGGAATGCCCCTTCTGACTTCCCCAGCTTCATTAGCTGGGATGATGTCTGAAACAAACGCAGAAGTACTGGCAGGTTTGGTTTTTATACAATTAGTAAAACCGGGGACACCAGTCATCTACGGCACCACATCCGGAGCTACAGATATGAGAACGATCCAATTAGGCATTGGTACCCCTGAAGCCTCCCTGGTAAGTTATGCAACCGCAGCACTTGCTGACTTTTATCAACTACCTTTCCGGACAGGCGGGGCTTTAAGTGATGCAAAAGATCTTGACGTCCAGGCCGGTGCAGAAAGCATGCTGATGATGCATACCACCTACAATGTGAAACCGGACTTTGTACTCCATCATATTGGTTGTATGGGAACCTTCAATGTTGTAAGCCTGGAAAAATTTATTGTGGATGAAGAGATTGCCATGATGGTTCAGCGTCAGCTAAAGGGAATAGATACCTCTGATGAGAGGCTTTGTTTCAATGAAATCAGCAAAGTTGGTCCAAGAGGATCATTTCTCCAGGGGCGAACACCGAGCATGTACCGAAAGGAATTCTGCATGGCAAAAGTCTTTAATAAAGATGATCCCAATAACTGGCAAAATACGGGTTCCAAATCAGTTTTCCAAAATGCCCGGGAAGAAGTCCAGAGAAGAATCTCAAGTTATACGCCTCCTGAATTAACAAAAGAACAGATCAATTTGGTTAAACCATACCTGCCGGATGTATTTAAAGAAACCATATAGCAATTCATGTTGAAAGATATTAAAAATAAGGAGAATGAACATGGAAAATAAAACTAAACTAAGAGCTATTCTGCAGTTCATCTGTCTTTGCGCAGGTGGTTGGTCCATTTATCAGGTAACCTATATGAGGTACTCGTATTACGATGCTTTCCTGAAAGCATTTACAATGACTAATGAGCAGTTTGGCGTTCTATTCAGCGTATATGGAACCTTGACCATAGCGACCTATTTTTTAGGAGGGGTTGTCGCAGATAAAATTTCCCCAAGAAAACTGTTAACCTTCTCATTTGTATCCACGGGACTTCTGAATCTTTGGTTCGGCACGCTTCCGGGATATAACACAGCACTTATCATTTATGCACTTCTGGGAATCACCTCGACTCTTACTTTTTGGGCAGCTCTTATTAAAGCGACCAGACAGGTGGGCAAGGTTGTAGGGGAAGGAAAAGCACTGGGCGGACTTGAAGGTGGAAGACAGCTATTCAACATGGTGGTTGGTACCATGCTGGTCGCCTGGTTCGGAACTTTTGGAAACATGGTGGGAGGCCTTCAGGCTGTAATCTACTTTTATGGAGGATTCCTGATTGTTGTGGGTATTATAACTTACCTGGTGTTCCCTGATGAAAAAGAAGGTGTGGCAACAGAGAATCCATTTAAGGTAGCAATTGAATGCCTGAAAAATCGGAATATTTGGGTCATGTCATTGATCATTCTTGGCGCATATGCCATGACGAGCACAGTAACAGGATATATTTCAAATTATTCTACACAGGTTTTCGGACTCTCCGCAGTATTCGCAGCATATATCGGCATGTTCCAGGCATATTTTAGTCCATTAGGCGCATTGGGCGGTGGTGTCATCGCGGATAAAATTGGTATCTCGAAGATGCTGATGATTGGTGCTCTGGGAATGGTAGCAACAGTTTTGATCATAGGTTATATGCCAAATGGCGCATCAATGGTCATCGCATTTCTGGCTCTTTTTGCACTGTTCAATGTATTTATGGGTGTTGCAAGAGGGCTGTACTATGGCACTATGAAAGAATCCGGAATTCCCATGAGACTTTCTGGAACGGCAATTGGTATCATGGCTACTATTGGTTATTTGCCAGATGTATTTTTATCACCGTACATCGGTAAGATCCTGGATATGAATCTGAATGCTCCTGATGTTGCTTATAAGACGATCTTTACCATACTTGCAGGCTTTGGAATATTCTGCGCAGTGATGATCCTGGTATTCAGACACATGAACAAAGACACAATCAAACAGCTGGATGATGAAAGAAGAGCAAAAAAGGAACATAAAGCAATCATTGCGGAATGATCTGATATTGAGATAATTAAACCAGGAGGTGTGTTTTGAAGGCATATGAGCAATTTATAAGCAAAAATGATATTGAGAAGCTCCATGAAAACGTGGTGAGAATTTTATCGGAAGTTGGTGTTATATTCGAGAATCCAAGAGCACTTGAGCTATTCAAAAGAAATGGTGCTCGTGTTGAGGGCAATAAGGTATTTATTCAAAGAGACATGCTGGAGGATGCAATAAAATCTGCCCCTGAAAAATTCACTATTCATTCAACAACAAATGGCGATGCAAATATCGGTGGAGGGAGTATGCTCGCTGGAGGAATCGGTGGGAATATTTATATTCAAGATAACGGGGAAATAAGAAAAATGACGAATACGGATGTAATCAATCAGTTTAAGCTCCATGATACTAGTCCTGTCATTGATTATAATTTTTTTAACATGCTGATGGATTATTCAGGATGTACCGAGGAAGAAATCGCATTTGGTGGAGTAGCCATGTCTTTAAAATATAGCTCGAAATATCATATCAATAGTTATGTTAACACTTCAGGAATGAATCACGATAAAGTTTACGATGCTGTCAGAAAAGGTGTAAAGCTGATAAAAAGGTTCGAAGGATTGGAAGACAAGGTGGTCAATATGGAAGGGATCAACCCACTATCACCATTAGCATTCGATTTTGATCCTATTGAAAAAATATTTGCGAATTGCCATGAAGGTCAAGCCATATGGTTTACGCCTTGCTCAATGCCTCTGTTAACGGCTCCAGCATCGATAGTTGGGCTGCTTTCAACAACAACTGCAGAGATTTTAGCGGGCCTTGTATTGACACAATTAATTAAACCGGGAACTCCAGTTATATTTGGAAATACTTCAGCAGCGACGAATATGCGGACCATACAGTTAAGTATTGGAGCTCCAGAAACGACATTGATCAGTTATGCGACTGCTGCATTAGCAGATTATTATAAGCTCCCGTTCAGAACAGGTGGAGCATTAAGTGATGCAAAAGATTTTGACGCACAGGCAGGTGCCGAAACCATGATGCTCCTTTATGCCACCTTGAATTGTAAACCAGATTATATCCTGCATCAGTGTGGAGTACTGGGAACCTTCAATGTAGTAAGCTTTGAAAAAATAATTTTGGACGAAGAGGTCATTTCTATGGTGAAAAGACAACTGGAAGGGATAGATTTCAGCGATGAAAAACTCAGTTTTGATGAAATCAAATCCGTTGGACCAAGAGGAAAATTTTTAAGGGGGAGAACTCCCAAAATGTACAGGGAAGAATTCTTTATGCCCTCTTTATTTAACAAAGAAGATCCCAATCAATGGCAAAATACGGGATCAAAATCCCTTCGAGATGCGGCAAAGGAAAAGGTATATGAAAGATTGTCAAGCTATACAGCACCTGAAAGGTCTCAGGAACAACTGAAGTTATTGGAACAGTATATTCCCCCACAGTACAAAAAAACCATTTAAAGACAGAAATAAAAAAACAAAAGAGAGCCCTATCAAGTAGATTCCGATTAATTTGCTTGATAAGGCTCTATATATATCAGTGGAAGGTATGTAGACATTCTAATATGAATATGTTGTGAGCGTGACAACGTTAATTAAAGTGAAAAAAGAAGCGATGATTTTGTCAGGATTTTGGCGGAAACTATTTCGGTCCGCTATAAGATATTGCGATATCTCGTTTTTTGATTAAAATTATATTGTAAAGGGAATATATAACGAGAGAGTATTACTTTATGAAAAAATGCTTCTTCATGAAATTAAATAGGGGAGATAATATGTGACAAAGGGAGGAATTATGGATATAAAGAAATTGAAGTTGGACAAGTATGACCGAATAAAAGCCGTAAATTTTCCAGAAAAATATGATTTGGGAATCACAACCGTTGATAATCGACCAGAGGTTATCATCTACTATATTAACGAAATTTTAGATGTTGTTGACTTTGTAGAAATGGTGAAAACTTCAGGTCTTCCAACAGATAATCGTGTCATATTTGTCTATGAGAAAGGACGAAAAGACGGTGTAAACAGAGACACTATTTTTGCGCCTTTCAAAGATGGCATCTATACTGGTTTCAAAATGAGAAGCCCAATGATGTGTTCGCTGTCAAAGGAGCTGAGTGCGTTTGTGCAGTCCTATGAAAATATCAACCCGAAAGATGGAATTCAAATAGAAGGAGAATGAGTATGAGCATTGGAGCATTTTCGATTAGTCTGACGGTTAAGGATATCAAAGCATCTAAAATATTTTATGAAAAACTGGGGTTCACTGTTTTTATGGGAGAATTGGAGCAGAACTGGCTGATCATGAAGAATGGTGAATGTACGATTGGTTTGTTTCAGGGTATGTTCGACAAAAACATGTTAACCTTCAATCCTGGGTGGGACAGCAATGCAGAAGAAGTAAATCCATTTAAGGATGTGCGGGTGCTGCAGGAGGAATTCCGGGAGAAGAAGATCGATTTTATATCCGAAGTCCAATCAGGATCAGAAGGTTCAGGAAGTTTTATGATTGAAGACCCTGATGGGAACCCAATCCTATTTGATCAACATCGATAAAACAGGCCCCTGGGGCTTGATGCCCCAGGGAAGATGAGGTGAACAACTATGGAGGAATACAATATTAATCTCACAGAGGAAACTGTTCGAGAGCTTTGGTCCCAAACGTATAATACTGAGGGTAAACCTGATTGGTCTCATATATTTCCATATTATCACCCGGAAATTGTCTTTCAGGATGCTATTCAAAGGCTTGATGGTATAGAAAATTTTAAAGCCATGTGTGAAAGGCTCACCAATCGATGCAAGAGCCTGAGAATGGATATCAGCACGGTTGCGAAGGAATCCAACATTATTATTATGGAATGGAAGATGACGATGTCCTTTCGAAAGTCACCTGACACGCCGATTTATGGATGTACAAAACTAACCCTTCATGAGGATGGAAGAATCATTGAACAAAGAGATTACTATGATCTTTGGGGAGATATTTTTAATGGCGTACCAGGTTTTTCAAAATTGTACAGAAGATTTATGCATAGATATTTTGGCTAGGAGGATATGAGGATGAAGCTGGAACTGCCTGATGAATTGATCTTTATCAAAAATGGAAAAGCAGTGCAGAAGAAGAGCACAACGATCATGGAAGGCAAAGTATGCGTAATAACTGGCGCAACTTCAGGAGTAGGGCTTGAGGCATCCAAAAGACTGG